>DASYMV010000243.1:0-7074 GCA_036008865.1 Pseudonocardiaceae bacterium
GCGCGTCCGGTCCGCTGGCGGGACTGCTGGCCGGCGCGGCACTGGCGCTGACACCGGTGGCGACGCTGATGTTCCGGTTCAACCTGCCGGACGCCCTGCTGGTGCTGCTGATGGTCGCGGCCGCGTACTGCACAGTTCGTGCCACCGAGACGGCCGGCGTGGGGTGGTTGGTGCTCGCCGGAGTGGCGATCGGGTTCGCGTTCCTCACCAAGTTGATGCAGGGCTTCCTCGTGCTCCCCGCTCTCGGAGCGGTGTACCTGCTGGCCGCGCCGACGACGCTGGGCAAGCGGTTCGCCCACCTCGCCGCGGCCGCGGCCGCGGTGATCGTCTCGGCGGGGTGGTACGTCGCGCTCGTGTCGCTGTGGCCCGCGTCGTCGCGTCCCTACATCGGCGGATCGACCAACAACAGCCTGTGGGAGCTGGCACTCGGCTACAACGGCCTCGGGCGGATCTTCGGTGGTGACGGGAACCCCGGCGGGGGCGCCGGAGGCGGTGGCTTCGGTGGCGGGAACGTCGGCTTCGGTGGCAGCACGGGGCTCGGGAGGCTCTTCGGCGCCAGCATGGGCGCGGAGATCTCCTGGTTGCTGCCCGCCGCACTGATCGGCCTGGTGGCAGGGCTGTGGTTCACCCGTCGCGCACCCCGCACCGACCGCACTCGCGCCGCACTGGTGCTGTGGGGTGGTTGGCTGCTGGTGAGCGGGACCGTGTTCAGCTACATGAGCGGAATCATCCACCCGTACTACACCGTAGCCCTGGCGCCGGCGGCCGCCGCGCTGGTCGCGATCTCCGGGCGCGAGCTTTGGCGTGGCCGCGACCACGTTCCCGCGCGCGTCGCGCTGGCCCTGATGATCGCCTCGACCGGCTACTGGGCCTTCATCCTGCTCGATCGCGTTCCGACGTGGTTGCCGGTGGTGCGTTGGACGATCGTGGTGCTGACGGTCGTGGTCGCGACGGCGATCGCCGTCGGGGCTCACCGGTTCGGTTCCATCGCGACGGTGCTCGCCGCCGCGGCCGTCCTCACCGGATCCGCCGGTGGTTCCACCTTCGCCCTGGCAACCGCGTCGACGACACACGCCGGTTCCATCCCGGTGTCGGGTCCCGCCGGCTTCAGCTCTGCCGACGGCCGCGGCTTCGGCGGGACGGGTGGTCCCGGCGGTCCTGGCGAACAGAGCAGCAGCCGCGAACTGACTGCGTTGCTCGCAGTGACGACGACGAAGTGGGCGGCCGCGACGACCGGTTCGCAGGGCGCGGCGAGCCTGGAGCTGGCCTCCGGCAAGGCAGTGATCGGCATCGGCGGCTGGAGCGGCAGCGACCCCGCACCGACTCTGGCGGAGTTCGAGCGGTACGTCGCGGAGGGCCAGATCCGGTACTTCGTCGTCGGTGGTTTCGGCGGCGGTGGACGGGGCGGGTCGAGTGGGATCAGCACCTGGGTGCAGCAGAACTTCACCGCGATCACCGTCGGCGGTGGGACCGTGTACGACCTGGCGGCCGGCAAGTAGCCCGGCCCCGCCTGGACGTGGAACTCGGGGTGCCTGAGTGTTCGACTCGGGGTGCCTGAGTGTTCGAGTCGTGATCACGACGGGCGTGCATGATCGGTTACCTTCAGTGTCTGCGAACTGGAGGGTGCATGCTCGCTTCGGACAACGGCCTGATCATCTCCCCGACGGACCTGGTCGACCTGCTGGAATGCGAGCACCGGAGCGTCCTGGGGCATGCGCTCGCGCTGCGGCTGCCCGGTGCGCCGCAGCCCGAGGGCGTGCGCGACCCGCTGGTCGCGAAGCACGGGTTGGCCCACGAGCAGGCCGCGTTGGCGCACTTCAGGAGCATCCACGGCGAGAGGCTCGTGGAGATCGAGCAGCCGGCACCGCACCCGGCCGCCCTGCGCGCGGCCGCGGACCGGACGCGCGAGGCAGTCGCGGCGGGCGCGCCGGTCATCTACCAGGCGGTGTTCTTCGACGGTGGCTTCTACGGCCGTGCCGACTTCCTGGTCGCGGCCGACGAGACCTACGAGCCGTACGACACCAAGCTCGCGCGCCGTGCGACACCGGCCGCGGTGCTGCAGCTCACCGCCTACGCCGATGCGCTGAGCAGGATCGGCAGCGCGGGACCGCGGATGCATCTGCTGCTGGGCGACGACACGCGGCAGAGCTTCCAGGTCGCGGACTTCCTGCCGTTGGTCGCGCACCTGCGTGGCAGGCTCCGTGAGCGGGTGGCGCAGCCACCCGTGCTGCCCGAACGGCTCTGGGGCGACGAGCGCCCGGCGTGCGCGACGTGCCGGTTCAGCACGCACTGCACGGGCGGGCGCGAAGCGGACCGGGATCTTTCGCTCGTCGCGGGCATTCGTTCCGACCAGCGGCGCAAGCTCGTCGCGGCCGGGCTCACCACGATCGACGCGCTCGCCGAAGCCGGTGAGGACGACCGGCCCGGCACCATCTCGGTCACGACCTTCACGAGCCTGCGCCGGCAGGCGGCGCTGCAGGTGATCCAGGACGGCAGCCGCACGGAGGACGACCCCGCGGGCAAGGTGAGCTTCGAGATCATCGCCCCTGACGCCCTGTCCGGACTACCGGAACCCAGTCCCGGTGACGTCTTCTTCGACATGGAAGGTGACCCGTACGCGCTCGCGGGCACCGGCCTGGAGTACCTGTTCGGCGCCGTCACCGTCGACGGGTCCGGTGCCGAGCGGTTCACGCCGTTCTGGGCGCACAGCCGCCAGCAGGAGAGGGCCGCCTTCGAGGCCTTCGTGGACTTCGCGACCGCCCGGCTCGCCGCTCATCCGGGCGCGCACGTCTACCACTACGCGCCGTACGAGGTGAACGCGCTCAAACGCCTGGCCGCCCTGCACGGAACGCGCGAGGAGGCGGTCGACGACCTGTTGCGCGCAGGTGCCCTGGTGGACCTCTACGCCGTGGTGCGCAAGGCCTTGCGCGTCTCACAGCGGTCCTACTCGATCAAGTACCTCGAACCGCTCTACATGCCCGAGGCACGCGGAGGCGACGTGACCAACGCCGTCTCCAGCATCGAGGCCTACGAGGACTACCTGACTCTCACCGGCACCGGCGAGACCGAGCGGGCTGCGGAGGTGTTGCAAGGCATCAGCGACTACAACCGCTACGACTGCGTGTCCACGGCGAGGCTCTACCAGTTCCTGCTGACCGTCCGCGAGGAAGCGGGAATCCCGGCTCACGAACCGCCACCACTGTCCACCTTGGACAAAGCGATCGACGATGCGGCCGACCTGCAGGCGGCCGAGCGGCGGGCCGAACGCGCGGCGCGGCTCGCCGCACTGGTCGATCCGCTGCTCGCCGGGCTGCCGGACGACCCGGCCCACGCCACCGAGGACGACAAGGCACGGGCGCTGCTCGCCGCCGCGGTGGGGTACCACCGCCGGGAGACCAACCCCGCGTGGTGGGACTTCTTCCGGCAGGTCGCCGCTCCGCTGCCCGACCTGGAGACCGATTCCGCGTGCGCGGTGCCGGTGCGCGTCACCGCGGAGGACTGGGTCCTGCCGTCCGGTCGCGTCCGCAACGCCAAGCGCGAGGTGCGCGCACGGTGCGACCCGGACCGCCCGCACCCCTTCACCTTCGGTGAGCAGGTGCGGCTGCTCTATCCCGGCGCACCGCAGAGTTGGACCCGCGATGCCGTGGTGCGCGGCGAAAGCGCTGACGAGATCGTGCTGGAGGAGAGCGCCAAGCCGGACGCGGTGGACGACAGCAGGCCCGTCGCGATCTTGCCCGGCAGCCCGGTGCGCCCGACGCCCAAGGACGAGGCGGTCGCCGACCTCGCGCAGCACGTTCTCGAGCACCTGCCGGACCTTCCCCCGCATCCCGGCGTCGACCTGCTGCGCCGCGTCCCTCCGCGGTTGCGCGACGAGCGACCGCTGCCTCAGGGTTGCGACCTCGTCCCCGCGGTCATCAGCGCGGTGGACGCACTCGACGGGTCGACCCTCGCGGTGCAGGGGCCGCCCGGCTCGGGGAAGACCTACCTCGCCGGACGGCTGATCGCTCATCTCGTCGGTGGCGGCAAGACGGTGGGCGTCACCTCCACGAGCCACAAGGCCATCGAGAACGTGTTGGCGGCGGCCAGATCCGCCGCCCGCGAACTCGGTGTCGACCTGCCGTGCGCCAAAAGGCCGAAGGGGCGTCCGGCCCCGGACTGCCAGTGGGAGCAGCCCAAGGACAACGCCGCGCTGGTGCGCTGGCGCGGCGAGCACGGCACGGGTCACCTCGTCGGCGGAACCGCGTGGACGTTCGCGGGTACCGCGATGCGCGAGACGCCGTTCGACGTGCTGATCATCGACGAGGCGGGGCAGTTCGCCCTGGCCGACGCGCTCGCCGTGTCGACGTGCACCCGCAACCTCGTGCTCCTCGGTGACCCGCAACAACTCCCCCAGGTCGTCCAGGGGACGCATCCCGCGGGCGCGGACGCCTCGGCGCTCGGGCACCTGCTCGGTGACGCCGACGTCATCCCGCGTCACCTGGGCTACTTCATGGACCAGACCCGCCGCATGCACCCCGCCGTCTGCGAACCGGTGTCCCGGCTTTCCTACTCGGGTCTGCTGCACGCCCATCCCACCGCGGCGCTGCGTGGTCTCGCCGGTGTCGAGGCGGGGCTCCACGTCCGCGAGGTCGACCACCAGCACAACATCACGAGCTCACCGGAGGAAGCTGCCGCGGTGGTGGACACCGTGCGCTCACTCGTCGGTCGCATGTGGACGGACGGTGCCACGACACGTCCGCTGACCGACGAGGACGTCCTCGTCGTCGCGCCGTACAACCTCCAGGTGCGTGTCGTCCGGCGAGCGCTGGAGAAAGCGGGTCACGAGGGAGTGCGCGTCGGGACGGTCGACCGCTTCCAGGGTCAGGAAGCGCCCGTCGTGCTCGCGACGATGACCTCCTCCGCGGCCGTCGACCTCCCGCGCGGCCTCGACTTCCTGCTGTCCCGCAACCGGCTCAACGTGGCGCTGTCACGAGCCCAGGCGGTCGCCGTGGTGATCTGCTCCCCACGCCTGGTGCAGGCCGACATCCGCGGTGTCGACCAGATGCGCCTGGTCTCCGGGATGATCGGCCTGCTCGCCGACGCACGACCCTGGCGGATCCAGCGGCACGGTCGGCCACGTTGATCGGGTGATCCTGACGCGTATCCGCGCACGTCAGCGGTCGTGAGGGTTCGGAGGCCTCTAGCGCTCCGAACCACTCACGACCTGTGACCTGTGGAAACGCACCACCGCTCGGCGGTCGCCCACCGATCACCAGATCGACCGGCCTGCGCGGTCGGCACAACTACCGGCGGGCGAACACACCGGACGGGAACGCACCTGCGCGCACGATCGCGCGACTGAGCTCGGCAGCGATCTCGGCGAGTCGCGCGGACGGCTCGGCGCCCAGATGCTCCCAGGGGGCGGTGTCCAGCCGATCGGTCTCGTCCTCCACCTGGCGGCGCAGGTTCTCTCCCGCGTCCGTGATCGTGCCGTTGAGGTCGAGCAGACCGCGGTCCCGCAGTCGCACGAGCGCGGACTCCCACTGCTCGTCGGACCAGCCGCGGCTCGTCTTGGCGAACGCCGGAGTGAATCCGCTACCGGTCGCGACGTGGGTGATCAGCGCTTCCGGACCGTCCAGCCCCGCCGTGCTCAACGCCTGCACGTGACCGTCACCGCGGTACTCGCGCAACAGCGAGGCGGCGTGCCACAACACGAGATGCGGCTCCTCCGGCCACTCCAGCCGTGCGTGACCGGCATACAGCGGACGCCCTTCTGGCGTGCACGCCTCGCTCGCCGTGCGCGCGAGTTGCGCAGCCTCGCGCACCACGTCGGAGGTGACGACCTCGTCGCCGAGCAGGCGCCGCAGCGCGGCGTCGGCAGCGGCGAATCGCGCGATCACCACGGTCGCGGGGCTGGCCAGCTTCCACGCGGCCGGAATGTGCTGTGCGACCAGTTCTGGGCTGAAGTTGTAGAACGACGCCGCGACCACTCCAGACCCGACGGCTCCCATGGGCGCGGCGCGGCCCGCGAAGTAGCACATGCGCCCCGCGCGGAGCCCGGTGCGCACGAGGTGCTCCTGGTTCTCCGGCGCGAAGTAGATCATCGAGTGGAGGGGTTCGACGAGGCGGGAACACCGGGCGACGGTTGCGGTGGTCATCTCGCAATGGTTACCGGTCGGTAACCCCTTGCACCAGTGAGTGACGCCCTCGTCACACGCTTGGACGTGATCAATCGCAACATCAGCGTTGCCGAACAGTGACCGCACGGAGTAAGCGTTTGGCTACGTTCGTTGCGTTCATCACCCGCACGGGGGCACTAGCGGGTGACAGGACTGTCGATGGCCCAGTTGATGTGGCCGTCCCGCTTACCCCATGTCACGAGGGCAGGAGTTTTCATGCAGTTCGGTACAACTTTGGGTCGAAGAATTCTGGGTGCATCCGCCGTCACGGCGACGGCCGCCGCCGCGCTGCTCGCGATGGCCGCTCCGGCCAGCGCGCACACCGGCAGGCCGGAGGCCAAGTGCGTCGGCGAGAAGGCCGTGCTCTCGATCCACCTCACCCAGTACGCCAACCTGGACAACAAGATCGTTGTCAAGGACGGCGAGAAGCTTCTCCTCGACGACAAGTTCAAGTCGGACTTCGGGAAGGAGTGGAAGACCGATGGCACGGTCCCGCACAGCTTCTCCGTGTCCGTGACGGCTGCGGACGGCGCCCAGTTCTCGTTCGAGTGGAAGAAGGATCTTCAGGCGTGCGTGACGCCGCCGCCGAGCAGCTCTGCGGTCCCGCCGAGTTCTGAGGTGCCGCCGAGCTCCGAGGTGCCGCCGAGCTCCGAGGTGCCGCCGAGTTCTGAGGTGCCGGCGAGCAGCAGCGCTGCCCCGGCTCCGTCGGAGAGCGCCGCGCCGACGACCACCACGACCACGAACGCCGTGGCCGTGCCGGCGAGCAACAACACCGACGGCCTCGCGAGCACCGGTGCCTCGATCGCCGTCCCGCTGGTGATCGGCCTCTGCCTGCTCGCCGCCGGTGGTGCCGCGCTGATCCTGGTCCGGCGTCGCCGCGCCGCGGAGTGACCTGCACCTGACGAGACGACGCCGG
>DASYMV010000244.1:0-4002 GCA_036008865.1 Pseudonocardiaceae bacterium
GCGGGCCCGGACACCGACGCCCAGGTGCTCGTCTGGCAGGACATGATGGGCCTCCGCCGCGGCAGGGCGCCGAAGTTCGTGAAGCGCTACGCCGACATGGCCGGCCTGATGATCAACGCCGCGCAGACGTTCGCCGACGAGGTGCGCGGGCACGAGTTCCCCGGCCCCGAGCACACCTTCCACTAGTCCCGTTCGCCGTCAGGGCACCTTCTGCCGCAGTGGATAGCGGCAGAAGGTGGCCTTCACGGCGTCTCAGCCGCGGTTGTGCGGGATGTGCCAGGTGCTGAGGTCGGGTCCGAGCGGCACGATCCGCGTCGGGTTGATCTGCTCGTGCGTGGCGTAGTAGTGCCGCTTGATGTGGTCGAAGTCGACGGTGTCACCGATACCGGGCGTCTGGAACAGGTCGCGCGCGTACGCCCACAACACCGGCATCTCGGAGAGTTTCTGCCGGTTGGCCTTGAAGTGGCCGTGGTACACCGCGTCGAACCGGACCAGCGTGGTGAACAGCCGGATGTCGACCTCGGTGATGCTGTCGCCCACCAGGAAGCGCCGGTTCTCCAGGCGTGCCGAGAGCCGGTCGAGCTCGTCGAACAGGGCGTGGAAAGCCTCCTCGTACGCTTCCTGCGTCGTGGCGAACCCGCACTTGTAGACGCCGTTGTTGACGTTGTGGAAGATCGGCTCGATGAGAGCGTCGATCTCGGCGCGCTTGTCCTCCGGGTAGAGCTCCGGCGCGCCGTGGACGTGGAAGTCGCGCCATGCGGTCGACAGCTCCAGCGTGATCTGCGGGTAGTCGTTCGTGACGACCTGACCGGTGCGGGTGTCGATGACCGCAGGCACCGTCACGCGACCCTCGTACGCGGGATCGGTCTTCACATAGGCCTCGGAGAGGTACTCGATGTCCAGCACCGGGTCGCGCCCCTCCGGGTGGAGGGTGAATCGCCAGCCCTTCTCGTCCCTGATCGGGTCGACCACGGCGAGGGAGATGGCGTCCTGCAGCCCGAGGAGCTTCCGGACGATGACGGACCGGTGCGCCCACGGACACGCCAGGCTCACGACCAAGCGGTAACGGCCGGGCTCGACCGGCCACTCGGGCGTGCCGAAGCGTCCGGTGAACCGGTTGGGCCGGCGTACGAACGCGCCCTTGCCGGAGGTCTCCTCGGTGAACTGCGCAGTCGACATGGCCTCGACCCTACGACCGGCGGTTGCTCCTGGCAGCGGCTTCCAGCGCTCGGGACAGCTCCTCGCGTGCCTGCACCAGCGACGGTCCGTACCAGGTGAGGAAGCGGCCGGACACGAGCGCGCACGGCAGACCGGGAAATGATTCCGGACCGTCGGTGGCGGTGAACCCGTAGGGCTCGTCGGGCAGCACCACGAGGTCGGCGCCGACCGAGTTGAGCTCCTCCAGCGACGGCCGCGGGTAACGCTCCCGGTGGTCCCCATAGGCGTTGGCGATGCCGAGCCGGTGCAGCACGTCGCCGGCGAAGGTGTCCCGGCCGAGCACGACCCAGGGACGCCGCCACACCGGGACGACCGCGGTCGCCCGCACGGGCTCGACCTCACTCCAGACGTTCCCCGCCTGGACCAACCAGGACGGCTCTTCCAGCTCGAAGGCCGTGGTCAGGAGGCGGCGGATCGACCCGAGCGCGGCGAGCACGGTGGCCGGGGCCTCGGTCACCCACACCGGGACGCCGTCGGCGCGCAGCCGTTCCACGTCCTCGGCGCGGTTCTCCTCGCTGTTCGCGATCGCCAGGTCGGGGCGCAACCCCAGCACGCGGTCCACGTCCGGGTACTTCGACCCGCCGACCCTCACGACGTCGAGGTCCTCCGGGTGGGCGCAGTAGTCCGTCGCACCGACCAGGCTGCCGGGCGCGCTGAGTGCGACGGCCTCGGTGAGCGACGGCACGAGGCTGACCACCCTGCTGGGTCTGCCACGCAGCGGGACCGCTTCACCGAGGTCGTCGAAGGGGACCATCAGATGTCGGTGATCCTGATACCCGCGTGGGCCTTGTAGCGCCGGTTGACGGCGATGAGGTTCGCGGTGAACGCCTCCACCTGGTGGGCGTTGCGCAGTCGGCCGCCGTACACGCCGCGCACGCCGGGGATGACGTCCGCGAGACCGCGAACCAGGTCGGTGGCCTCGCGGTCGTCCCCGAGCACCAGGACATCGGTGTCCACTTCGGACACATCGAGGTCGGCGAGCAGGACCGCGGAGACGTGGTGGAACGCCGCCGTGACACGGGAGTCCGGCAGCAACGCGGCGGCCTGCTGGGCTGCGCTGCCCTCCTCGACGGGCAGCGCGAACGGACCTTGCTTGTCGAAGCCGAGCGGGTTCACGCAGTCGATCACGATTTTTCCGGACAGCGGCTCGCGCAGGGACTCGATCATCGCGGCGTGGCCTTCCCACGGAACGGCCACGAGCACGACGTCGGCCTGGGATGCGCACTCGTGGTTGGCCGCACCGCTGACGTTCCCGACTCCGGCGGCCTCGCGAAGCTCCGCGGCCACGGACTCGGCCCGTTCGGCCTTGCGCGAGCCGATCACGACCTTCAGCCCGGCCTTGGCCCAGCGCAGCGCCAGCCCCTTGCCCTGCGGCCCGGTGCCACCCAGCACTCCGACGGTGAGCTCACGAACATCGGTCACGAACTGCCCCTATCTCCACGTGACTACTACCGGGTAATGATCACACGCGTTCGAAGGACACCTTGCGTCGATCCGGATCCGCCTCAGCCAGCCTCACCCGGATCTGGCCACCTTCCGGCAGGTCATGACCCGTGCAACGGCCCATCACGGGCGGCTGCACCACGAAGACGTCGGCAACGTTGCCCTCCGAGCGCAGTACCACGGCATCGAACTCCTGGCCTACCCGGTCGGCGAGCACCCATGCCTCCACCAGGTCGAGGCATGCCCGCTCGACCTTGTTGGCGAGGGTGTCCGAACCGCCCATCAGGCTGGGGAGCTGGGGCAGGGCGGCGCGCAGCCAGCCGGGCACTTCCCGCCCCTCGGTCACCGCGATGCAGACCTCGGTGCCGAACCTGTCGACCAACCGCCTCAGCGGGGCGGTGACGTGCGCGTACGGGGCGGCGAGACCCGCGTGCGTGGTCACTTCGGGCGTCGTGCCGTCGAACGTGGTGTAGCCGGCACCGCGCAGCAGGCGGGTGGCGTCGACGAACAGCGCGAGGGACTCGGGGCGCGCCGGGTCCAGCCCCGCGAGGAACTTGGCGGGCGTCACGCCGTCCGGCCACGACACCTGCAACGCTCGTGCGGTGCGACGCAGGCCCTCCACCGCCGTCTCGTCCGCATCCGGCAACGTGCGCAGCACGCCGACGCGAGCCTGCAACATGATCTTCGCGGCTGCCATCCCGGTGAGCAGCGAGATCTCCGCGTTCCACGCGTCGATGTCCGATCGCGGGCGGAGCACGAGCTTCCAGTCGCCGTCGCCGTCGGGTTCGATCTCCTGCTCTGGGAGTTGGAGCTCCACGGCGCCGCGCGTCACGGCGAGCTCCCGCCGCAACCTGCCGAAGTCGGGCAACGCCTCGAGCGACGGGTGCGGGGTGCCGGAGTCCATCGCGGCCTGCACGGTCTCGTAGTCGAACTGCGCGGTCGAGCGCACCATCGCGCGCCGGACGCGGACCTGCTCCGGCTCGCCGTCCGCCCCGCAGTCCAGCGTCCACAGCACCGCAGGCCGGACCTGCATGGGCAGCAGACTGGCCGCGCCCTCGGAGAGCACGGTGGGGTGCAACGGGACGTTGCCGTCCGGGAGGTACAACGTCTGACCGCGCTTGCGCACCTCGGTGTCCAGCGCGCCGTCGGGCACCACGAACGTGCCGAGGTCGGCGATCGCGTAGTGGACGCGGAAACCGCCGGCCCCGGATCCACGGGCTGGGCGCCGCTCGATCAGGACGGCCTGATCGAGGTCCTTGGCGCCGGGTGGGTCGATCGTCACCAACGGCAGGGACGTCGCGTCTTCGCGATCGCCGGGGAGTTGCTCACCCGAGACCGCTT
>DASYMV010000245.1:0-8292 GCA_036008865.1 Pseudonocardiaceae bacterium
GAACTCCGCGGACCACACGGTGAAGAAGTTCGCCCACGGCGACGAGAAGGACGAGAAGCCGGGACTGACGCCGGAGCAGGCCACGCCCACGGACCCGGTCACCGCGTCCCAGCAGGTCGTCTCGGCGATCGAGAAGACCAGCACCGTGACGGTGGACGGCACTGCGCGCGTCGCGAACCGCTCGGCGTACGAGCTGGTGCTGGCTCCCAAGCCCGGCGAGCGCACGGTGCTGCGCGAGATCCGCGTGGCCGTGGACTCCGAACTGCGCATCCCGCTGCGCCTGTCCGTGCTGACCAACGGCACCACGCGGCCGGCGGTCGAGATCGGCTTCTCCGACCTGAACGTCGGACAGCAGGACGCCACGCTGTTCCAGTTCACCCCGCCCGCCGGGGCGAAGGTGGAGCAGGCGAAGCCGGGCACCTCGCCGGACGCGCAGACCCAGCCCGGACAGGCCGCGGGTGACCTGAAGCCGCAGGTGATCGGTGACGGCTGGGACACGGTCGTCGTGACGAAGGTGCCGAAGGACGCGCTCGCCAACATGCGGCAGCAGGAGCAGGGCCGCTCCGACGACTCGCAGGTCGACGTGCCCGGTCTGCTCAAGCAGGTCGGCAAGCCGGTCAGCGGCGCGTGGGGCAACGGCACCCTGATCACGACCAAGGTCGGCGGCGCGCTGATCGCCGACGACGGTCGGGTCGCGGCGGGCGCGGTCCCCGAGCAGGTGCTCGTCGAGGCGATCGGTCAGGCCAAGTGACCACCTCGACCAGCGCACGGGTGGAGCCGGTGACCGCCGGCTCCACTCCCGTTCCGGGCCTCGCCGCCCGAACGCGCGGGTTGCGCAAGACCTACGGCAGCACGGTGGCGGTCGACCGGGTCGATCTCGACCTCCCCGAGGGAGCCGTGCTCGGGATGCTGGGGCCGAACGGCTCCGGCAAGACCACGACGATCCGCATGCTGCTGGGTCTCGTGCGTCCCACCGAGGGCGAGGTGGAACTTCTCGGCCAGCCGTTGCCGGACGGTGTCGGCCGGGCGCTGCCGCACGTCGGTGCGCTGGTCGAGGGTCCCGGTTTCCACCCGTTCCTGTCCGGCCGGGAGAACCTTCGCCGCGCGGGCGCGTTCGAGCCACTGCTCGCCACCGGCTCGATCAAGCAGGCGGTGGAGGACGCACTCGAGCGCGTCGGGCTCTCTCCGGCGGCACACCGCCGCTACCGCGGCTACTCGCTGGGCATGAAGCAGCGCTTGGGCCTCGCCGCGGCTCTGCTCGTGCCGCGGCGGCTGATCGTGCTGGGCGAGCCGACCAACGGGCTCGACCCGGCCGGCACCCGCGAGGTGCGGCAGGTGATCAGCGACCTGCACGCGGCGGGCAGCACGGTGATGGTGTCCTCCCACCTGCTGAGCGAGGTCGAGGCGACCTGCACGCACGTCGCGGTGCTGCACCGCGGAACCGTTGTGGCGCAAGGAGAACTCGCCGAGTTGTTGCGGGTGGGCAGCAGTGCCCTGCTGGTCACGACGACCGACGTGGAACCTGCGCTCAACGCCCTGCGGGCGGCCAGGATCTCGGCCCGTCCGATCGAACAGGGGCTGCGCGTGGAACTGACCGGCACGTCGGCACCCGTGGTGCTGCAGACGCTCGTGAGCGCCGGGGTGGCGGTGCACGAGGCGACCCGGCAGCGGGCCGGTCTCGAGGAACTGTTCGCCCGCCTCACCGAAGCGGGCGAGTCCGGCCGCATGTCCACCGTGGACGTCCTTGAGGAGGAACTGCGATGACGCCCACCGACGTGGTCCTCCCCGCCGAGGCGGCATCCGATTCGGCTTCCGTCGCGGCTCCCCTCGTCGCGCAGCGGGCCCCGACCGGCCGGCTGCTCGCGTCGGAGTTGCGCTGGATGCTGCGCAGGCCCAGAACGCTGATCGGGCTGGGGCTGCTCTGCCTGGTTCCGATCCTCGCAGGCATCGGCATCGCGGTCGCCACCAGCAACACCGACACCCCCGCGGGTGCCGGACTCGCCGCGATCACGGGCAACAACGGTCTGGTGCTGCCGATCTTCGTGTTGTTCCTGTCGCTGCCGTTGCTGCTGCCCCTGGTCAGCGCCATCTGGGCGGCTGACGGACTGGCTGGAGAGGCGGGCAACGGAACATTGCGGGGGCTGCTCATCGCCCCGGTGGGGCGTGTGCGGCTGCTGGGGGTCAAGGCGTTCGGCGTGGCCACCATGTCGCTCGTCGCGGTGACCCTGATGACCGTCGTCGGCGCCGTCACCGGGGTGGCCCTGCTCGGCGGCAGCGGGATGCTCACGCTGTCGGGCACGCACCTCGGCCTTGGCGGAGCACTCGGCCGGATCGCACTGATGATCCTCCTCGTGACCGTCCAGATGTGGGCGGTGGGCGCGGTGGCGCTGGCCATCTCGGCCTGCACCGAGCATCCGCTGATCGTCATGGCCGCGACGATGTCGGGGATCATCGTGTTCCAGGTGCTGGGCGTGTTCAGTTCGCTGAACTGGCTCCAGCCGTTCCTGATCACCACGGCGTGGCAGCCGCTCATCGACGTGATGCGTGATCCGATGCCGACCGACCAGCTGTGGCAGAGCACCGGGCTCGCCGGGTGCTACATCCTGATCGGCTTGTCGTTGGCGCTGGCGCGGCTCGCGACCAAGGACGGCTGAACGCCGTTGAACGGCGCGCCAACGCCGTTCGACTGACGTCGTGAGTGGTTGGAAGGCCTGTGGCCCTCCAACCACTCACGACGTCTGAGCTGCGACAACTGCCACGCCGTCGGGATCGAGTGCCAGCCGGACGTCGTCACCGACCTGCGGCGCGCCGGAGACCGGAGCGACGGCCTCGACCGCGTCGCCGAGCACGCTCACCCGCAGGTGCACGTGGTCGCGCCGGTGCACACGTTCGCGCACCTCGCCGCGCACCTCGCCCTCCGGGTCGACGCGCAACGCGGCCGAGCGCAGTCCCAGCCGGACTGCGCCGTCTGCGACGCCGTCGACGGCCACGTCACCGAACGGGCTGCGTGCGACGCCGCCCGCGACCTCGGCGGGCACGACGGTCGCACAGCCGAGGAACCTGGCAACCTCGACGTCGACCGGGTACCGCCACACGCGCTCGGGTGCGCCGATCTGACAGATCCGGCCGGCCCGCATCACCGCGACGCGATCGGCCAGCGTGAAGGCCTCGTCGTGGTCGTGCGTGACGACCAGGGCTGTCGCGCCCGCCTCTCGCAGCAGCCGCGCGAGGTCGACCGCGAGCTGTTCGCGCAGCGCCCGGTCGAGCGCGGACAGCGGCTCGTCGAGCAGCAACAGCCGCGGCTTCGGCGCCAGCGCCCTGGCGAGTGCCACCCGCTGCTGCTCGCCCCCTGAGAGCTCGGTGACGCGACGTCTCTCGCAGCCGCCGAGGCCGACGAGTTCGAGCAGTTCGGCGACGCGCTTGTGCCGCTCCTCCGCGTCGACGCGGTGCATCCGCATGCCGAACGCGACGTTGCCGGCGACGTCGCGGTGCGGGAAGAGCTGCCCGTCCTGGAACACCAGTCCGAAGCCCCGCCGGTGCACTGGTGTGCCGGCCAGGTCGGCACCGTCCCAGGCGATGGTCCCGGCGCTCGGCCGTTCGAGTCCGGCCACGGCACGCAGCAACGTCGACTTGCCGCATCCGGACGGGCCGAGCAGGGCGACGACCTCACCATCGCTGATCTTCAGGTCCACATCGGACACCGCGTCGAGCGTGCCGTAGCGAACGCTCAGACCACTGCACTCCAGTGACATCAGAACTCCTCGCCGCCGGGCACCCGGAGCTTGTCGATCAGCAGCACGGCGGCCACGGTCACCACCATGAGCAAGGCGCACGCCGCATAGGCCATCTGGCTGTTGAGCTGCCCCGGCCGGGACATCAGGCGAGCGATCACCACCGGCAGCGTCGGAGTGTCCGGCCGGGCGAGGAAGCTGGTCGCGCCGAACTCGCCCAGCGCCACCACGAAACCGAATCCGGCAGCCGCGACCAGCGAGCGTCCGGCCAGCGGCAAGTCGATCTCCCGCCAGACGCGCCACGGGCTCGCGCCGAGCGTCGCCGCCGCTCGGCGCAGCCGTTCGTCGACCGCGCGCAGCACCGGCAGCACGATCCGCACGACCAGCGGTGTGACCACCAACGCCTGCGCCAGCGGTACCAGTGCAGGTGACGTTCGCAGGTCTCCCGGCAGTGCGTCCATCGTGATCAGGTAACCGAAGCCGACGGTCACCGCGGACACCCCGAGCGGCAGCATCAGCGCGGTGTCCAGTCCTCCGACGAGGAGCGCGGGCGCCTCGCTCCTGCGCAGCCCCGTCAGCACGACCGCCGAGAACACCCCGACGAACAGCGCCAGCAACGTGGCGTCGGTGGCCGTCCGCAACGAGTTCATCGCGGCCTCGACACCGGAGACCGCGAGCGTGCCGCGTTCACCGTTGCCGTTGAGCGCCCGGTACCCCGCGAGACTCCAACCGTCGGCCGTGGACAGTGACCGCAGCACCAGTCCGGCGACCGGGACGAGCAGTGCGGCCACGACGGCGTACGCGGCCGCGACGACACCCCACTCGCCACCGACGGGCCTGCGCAGAACTTCGGTGCGGCCCCGCAGCGCCAACGCGGTCTCCCTGCGACGGCGGGCCAGTCCGCCGAGCACCAGGACCGCGATCACGGCGGCGAACTGCAGCAGCGACAGCGCCGCCGCCCCGGACAAGTCGAACAGTTCGACCGTGCGCAGGTAGATCTCCGTCTCCAGCGTGCGGTAGCGGGCGCCGCCGAGCACGAGCACGACGCCGAAGCTGGTGGCGCAGAACAGGAACACCACCGCCGCGGCCGACCCGACGGCCGGTGCCAACGCCGGCAACACCACCGAGGCGAATGCGCGGGGGCGTGAGGCGCCCAGCGCTCGGGCGGCGTCCTCGGCACGACGGTCGGTGTGCGCCCACAGGCCGCCGACCGTGCGCGCCACCACCGCCACGTTGAAGAAGGCGTTGGCCAGCACGATCGGCACCACGCCGCCGTCCGGCCACAGCGCGCGGAACGCCAGGCCCACCACGACCGTGGGCAGCACGAACGGCACCATGATCGCGATGCGCACCAGCCCCGCGCCCACGACCTGACACCTGGCCAGCAGGAACGCCAGAGGCATCCCGGCCAACAGTGCGATCACCGTCGAGGCGGCGGCCTGCCCCAGCGTGAAACCGACCAGCTTCCACGTCTGCGGGCCGACCAGTGCCGTCGCCACGCCGCCCTCGCGAACCCCGAGATCGACGATGGCGAGCACCGGCCAGGCGAAGAACACGCCGAGGAAGCCCAGCGGCACCAAGGCCGCGAGCGCCCAGCCCAGTCCGGAGATCCTCCGGCCGGTCAGCCCTGCGCCAGCGTGCGCCACTGCTCCACCCAGCGCTCGCGGTTGGCCTGCACCTTCTCAGCCGGGACGGTCTTCGCCTGCTGCGGCAGCGGAGCCGCCTTCGTCCACGCCTCGGGCAGCGTCACGCCTTCTCGGGACGGGTAGACGTACATCTGGTCGGCGACGTCGGCCTGGAACCTTGCGGACAACAGGAAGTCGACGACCTTCTTCGCGTCCTCGGTGTTCTTGGCACCCTTCAGCACGCCCGCGTACTCCACCTGGCGGTAGCAGGTGTCCAGCAGCGCCTTGGTGCGCGGGGCGCCGTCGGTGCCGATCTCCGCGGACGGGGAAGACGCGTAGGACACGACGATCGGGCGCGGGCCCTTGCCGGAGGACCCGGAGAAGTCCTGCGTGTAGGCCTCCTCCCAGCCGGAGACGACCTTCACGCCGTTGGCCTTGAGCTTGGTCCAGAAGTCCGGCCAGCCCTGCTCGCCGAACTCGCCGATCGTGCCGAGGAGGAAGGCGAGCCCCGGCGACGACGTGGCGGGGTCTTCCACCACGAGCAGGTCGCGGTAGCGCGGGTCGGCGAGGTCGGCGTACGTCTTCGGCTCCGGCAGCCCCTTCTGCGCAAGCGCGGCCAGGTCCACGTTCACGCAGACGTCGCCGACGTCGACCGCCTGCAGCCGGTTGGTGGAGTCCACCGCGTAGCGCTGGGCACCCCTGTCCGCCTCCGGGCTGCGGTACTCCGTGAAGACACCCTCGTTCAGGGCGCGCGAGGCGAACGTGGAGTCCACGCCGTAGGCGACATCTCCGATCGGGTTGCCCTTGGTGAGCACCAGCTTGTTGGTCAGGGCGCCCGCGTCACCGCTCGCCAGTTGCTCGACCTTGATGCCGGTCTCGGACTGGAACGCGTCCAACGTCTCCTGCTCGGCCTTGAAGGAGTCGTGCGTCACGAGGGTCACCGTGTGTTCGGCGTTGCCGCCGGAGTTCCCGGAACCGCCGAGCGAGCAGCCGGTCAGCAGCAGCAACGCGGTGGTCGCGGTGATCAGACGTCGCATCCGTGGTCCTCCTGGTGACCGACGGCGCGCGGCCGAACGACAGCCCTCCCTACACCGGCATGATCCGGATCAGGTGTGGACGGTCGAGGGCTCGCGCGCCCTCCTCTCAGCCCGGCGCATCACCGGACTCCCGTGGCGAACGCGCAGCCTACGCCACTGAGTGGCACGATCGGCTCATGGCCGAGTTGCTGACCGACGACCAGGTGACCGCTGAGTTGAGCAAGCTGCCCGACTGGACCACTCAGGACGGGTCGCTCGTGCGCACCGTGGAGCTGGAGAGCTTCCCCAAGGCGATTCAGGTGGTCAACCGCGTCGCGGAGATCGCGGAGAACGACAACCACCATCCGGACATCGACATTCGCTGGCGGACGCTGGTGTTCCGGCTCAGCACGCACTCGTCGGGCGGCATCACCGCGAAGGACGTCTCGCTCGCCGAGGAGATCGACGGGGTCCTCGACGCCCTTGCCTGACGTCGCGGCGGGTCACGCCGGGCTGCTGACCAGTTCGGCCTCAGGCCGCCTCGTCCGGGCCCGCAGGCCCACGGCGACGGCGACCAGCGTCAACAGGCCGCAGCCCGGATACACCCAGCCGAGCGCGGAGAGGTACCAGGGTCGGGGGATGGTCCAGATCGACGGCTGTGCCTTGAGCAGGAACGAGATCAGATAGCTCCAGGTCGCGAGGATCCAGACGACCGCTGTGATCGCGATCAGACGCCGGCCACGCGCACGGCCGTAGAGGAGCCACATCAGCGCGGGCATGAACCACACCCAGTGGTGGCTCCACGAGATGGGCGAGACGAGCAGCCCGAAGATCTGCACCGACAGCAGCGCGGCGAGGGTGTCGCCGGCGCGCAGAGCCTCGCGCAACGCCCACGCCAGCAGCAGGGCGGAGATCGCGACCGCGACCAGGTACGGCCCACCCGTCTGCACGTCGTGGCCGAAGGTCCGCGACAGCGCGCCGCGCAACGACTGGTTGATCGCCGAGCCCACCGGGCCGACCCGGCTCGCGTCACCGAGCAGGTGGAACCAGAACTGGTTCGACTGCGAGGGGGAGATCACGTAGCCCGAGCCCACGGTGAGCAGGAACGCCGCGAAGGACCACGCGGCGGCCGCGAAGCGGCGGGTGACGAGGAAGTACAGGCCGGAGACAGCTGGAGTGAGTTTGACGCCCGCCGTCACGCCAACGCCGAAACCCGCGAGGTACGAGCGCGCGCTCACCATCGTCGCCAGCAGGACCGCGGCCAGGACGAGGTTGATCTGACCGTAGTTCAGGGTCGTGCGCACCGGCTCGGTCCACACCGCGAGCGCCGTCCACAGCATCGCGCGGCGACGCCACTGGTCCTCGTCGGCGTCTTCCGTTCCCGTGACCGCGGTGTCCTTCGCGACCAGATGCAGCGCGACCCGGATCAGCCACCAGAGGCAGGCGAGCGACACGAACTGCCACAACCAGCGCGCCACACCCCAGGACACCGCCGAGAGCGGCGTGAACACGAGTGCGGAGAACGGCGGATAGGTGAACGGCAAGGCGAACTGGTCGGAGAACTCCTTGAGCCGCCACTGGTACAGCTGGCCGGTGAAGAGCTCCGGCGAGGCGTTCCGGTAGACCATCAAGTCGACCATGGTCATCTTCTGCTGGAAGGCGACCATCCCCAGATGCCCCAGCAGCGACAAGGCGAGCAGCCACGGCGCGACGGCGAGCACGCGGGCTTCGACGGCACGCAACTTCACCGACGTCACATTACCGGATGTGAATTGAGCGACTTCGGGAGCACGAAACGGGTACCCGAACGTCATGACAAGTGGGAGAGCTCAACCGAGAGGAACCATGAAGATCGTCACCGCCGCAGTCGCCACCTTGCTCGTCGCATTTCTGACCATCTTCGCCGTGCCTGCGCGCGAC
>DASYMV010000246.1:0-10949 GCA_036008865.1 Pseudonocardiaceae bacterium
GTTCTGCGGAACGGTCGACACGAGTGCGACCGTCGCCGCGGACGTGGCCACGTGCCCTGCGCCTTGCCAGACCTTCGCGAGGTCCTGCAGGTGCTCGCGTTCGGTGACGACCACGAAGTCCCACGGTTGCCAGTTCTGCGAGGAAGGCGCACGGCGGCCGGCCTCGAGGATCCGCTCGAGGTGCTCACGAGCGATCGGCCGATCCGCGAAGTCGCGAACGTTGCGGCGGGACCGGATCGCATCCCAGGTCTCCACTTGTCTCACGGTACGCGTCAGAGGTCGAGCGCTCTGCGCAAGTCGGCGACGTGCCTACGCGACACCGGAACGGTCTCGTGTTCGGCTCCGTCCACGATGAGCACCAGGCCGCCGCGGAACACGGGCGCGATCTCCTGCACGCGGTGGAGGTTCACCAGGCAGTGCCGGTGCACCCGCAGGAACCCGTGTGGCGCGAGCTTCTCCTCCACGCGGTCGAGCGTGCGCTCGGGCGAGCGCAGCCGGCCGCGGTCGGTGGACAGCCAGACGGTCTTGTTCTCGGTCTGGGCGAGGCGCACCTCGGACGGCGCCAGCAACAACATGTGGTTGCCGAACATCCCGACCACGCGAGTGACGGTGACCCCCTGCGGGTGTCCGCTGAAGGCCGCCGGAGGTCCGGACAAATCACCGTTCGTCGCATGATTCCGGCCATTGAGGCCCGCTGCTCCGCCGTCCACGAGGACCTCCTGGCTGTCGTCGGTCCCTCCGCACAGACTATGAGCGCGACGTCTGGTGGGTTAGGGCCGCATGTCACTGCTCGTGTGTCGAGGAGGTTGACATGACCACCTACATCCCGTCTGCACGTGGGCGTTGCGGTGGTCGTGGATGGTGCCTGCTACGGCTACAGCACCCTCGGCGTCCATCCGCCCTTCCGGCTCGACCTCGGCGCGCGCGAATCGGTCGCGGTGACCGCGCTCGTCATCCGCACGGAGCCTGCTGAGGACCGCTGAGCGCGGCCCCGCTCGGGACGGACCGGGTCACCTGGTGACAGCGGACAGCGCGTTCACCAGGCCGTGGCCGTAGAAGCTGTTGTACTCCGAGTACCCGGTGCAGAAGGCGTCCTGCACACCCGTGCCGTTGAGGTCGTAGTCGGCGGGGCAGGGGAGTGTCTCGGCCTGGGAGTTGAGCATGCGTGTGAGCTGGCTCGGCGATGCCGCCGGATGGGTGGACGCGAGCAGAGCGACGACACCCGAGACGTGCGGCGCCGCCATGGAAGTACCGCACGAGTGGTCGTAGCCGGTGGGAACTGTCGACAGCACGCATCCCTGCGACTGCTTGCGGTCGCCGCCGGGAGCGGTCACGTCCACCGAGCCGAGTCCGTACGAGCTGTATCCGGACTTCACCTCGTCCGAGCCGATCGACGACACCGCCACGACGCCCCGCAACTGGGCGGGAAGCACCAGGCAGTTGTTGCCCACGGCGCGGGGGCGCACCTCGTCCGCTGCGGCGTTGGACGGGCTGCGCGCGTCGCGTCCCGGCCTGGTCAGGTCCACCCCTGCGTTACCGGCTGCCGCGACGTTCAGCACCCCGCGGCTCGACGCGAACGCCACCGCCCGGCTCACCGCCTCGTAGACCACCGACTGACCGGGATCGTTCTGGCACGTGAACGCCCACGGGTCGACGAAGTAGCTGTTGTTGGTGACGGTCATGCCGTTGACGGCCGCCCACATGAAGCCGCACACCGCGTACTCGGGATAGATGAAGCCGTCGTTGTCGACGACCTTGACCGACGCGATGCGGACGCCGGGCGCGACGCCGGTGGTGCCCCGTCCGTCGTCAGCGGCGGCGATCGTGCCGGCCACGTGAGTGCCGTGCGATGAGGTCGTCGGAGCCCACGCGGACGGGTTCGTGTCGGGCATCCCGGTGAGGCAGCCGGCCGAGATCGACGGGTCGAGTGCGTTAGCGAGGTCCGGGTGGGCGGGGTCCACGCCCGAGTCGAGCACCCCCACGACGACGTTGCGGCTGCCGGTGCTCACCTTGTGGGCCTCGGTCGCGTGGATCAGGTCCATGTCCCACTGCTCATCGCGGCGGTCCGCGGTGGGCACCGTCTCTGTGGCCGGCACCGTCCTGCTGGCCTCGGTCTCGTCCTTCTTCCGCACCGTCGGGCCGGCGCGCTTCGACAGGCCCTCCGACTGCGCGCTGTAGGCACGGTTCGGCCCGATCCTGCGCTGGAAGGTCGGGTCGGCCGAGGTCGCGACGGCGACCGCGATCTGCGGGTAGTAGACGGTGGCCGCCCCGCACGAGTTGGTGATCTCGCTCGTCGCCAGGGATTCCGGCATTCCCTCCGCGAACACCACGATGTAGCGCAGCGTCGGCCCTGGCTCGATGCAACCGCCGATGACGTCGACGGTCGTGTCGGGAGCTGCGACGGCGTTCGGTGTCACCACCAGGCAACCGGTCGCCAGCAGCGCGGCACTGACCGCAACCGCTCGGGCACGGCGGAGCAGAGGCACGGGGGACCTCCATGGCTTACCAGGCCGGGTTCGGGTTGGCGGGCCTCGATGAGCCGGACGGTAGCCACGACGGACGAACCAGACAAGCTCAACAAGACAAATCCGCCCCACGGTACCGTCCTACCGGAGTAGGAGCCTGCTCCGATGGGACCGCCTCACCCCGTCGGAGCACCCGTCAAGAGGAGTCCCCCTGAGCCGCCAGCAGCAGCCCAATCCGTCGGCATCGCCGGTGCAGAAGCTCCGGGTGCGTTACGCGAAGCGCGGCCGGTTGCGGTTCACCTCGCACCGTGACGTCGCGCGCACGTTCGAACGCGCCCTGCGTCGAGCCGGTGTGCCGATGGCGTACTCGCAGGGCTTCAGCCCTCACCCGAAGGTGTCATGGGTGGGCGCCGCGCCGACGGGCGTGGCGAGCGAGGCGGAATACGTAGAGGTTCAGGTCGTTGAAACGATTGACCCCGGTGCACTTCGAGAGGCGCTGGACGCGGCGTTGCCGCCCGGTCTGGACGTCCTGGAGGTCGTCCAGGCGGCCGGTGGAAACCTCACGGAGCGGATCGAGGCCAGTTCCTGGCGCATCGAACTGTCCGGTGTGCGGCCCGAGGAGTTGCAGCAGGCCGTCGCCGGTCTGATGGCTTCGGAGTCCGTGCAGGTCGAGCGGATGCTCAAGGACGGCAAACGCACCATCGACGTCCGATCTGCGGTCGTGTCCGCCGAGGTGCTCGTCGCCGCCGAAACGGCGACGGGAACAGCACAGGTCGAACCGCCGTCGGGCGACGCCCGACACGGAGAAGCGGCTTCGTCGGAACCGTGTGGGATACTCGTGACGGTCGTACGGCAGACAACGCCTACCGTTCGACCCGATGACGTGCTGAGTGCGCTCCGCGTCGTCGCCGACCTGGTTCCGCCGGTACCCGCGAAGGCGACCCGGATGGCACAGGGACGGCTCGACGACGATGGCCACCTGGTCGACCCGTTTATGCAGGACAGGGCACCGGAGGCTGGGGAGTAGGAGCGGCGCTGACGGCGTCGTCGCGAAAGACCTGCCGCTCGAGCGTCCGGGCTCTGTGAGACCGGACACGAGTGGCGCCGGGCAAGGATTGCCGCCGCCAGCCGCGGCGGAGAGCGGACAAGAGATACCCCTGCGCGGCCGCGTCCTGGATTGGACGCGCCCGGGGGTGGAGGAGCTGAATGTCGAACACGGACAATCCCGCCGGTGGCCCCGGCGGGAATAACGTCACATCCACACATCCACAGTTGGCGGATCTACCTGCGAAGCTGCGAGTGCACGCTCTGGCCAAGTTGCTGGGCGCGAGCAGCAAGGACGTCGTCGCAGTGCTCGCCGATCTCGGCGAGACGGTGCGCAGCGCTCAGTCGAGCGTGAGCAGGGACGTCGCGCTCAAGGTCGCCGAGACGTTGCTGAACTGGGACGACATCGTCACCGGTGAGGTCACGTCCGAGCACGAGGAGCCGGCGGTGCCCGCCCGCGAGATGCCGGGGCTCGCCCCGTTGTTCGCGGCGCCCGCGCCGGTCTTCCTGCCTCCGCAGCCCGCGGAGGAGCCCGCTCGGCCTGCCAAGCGGCGTGGTCGCGGCAAAGCGGCCGTCGACGAGGTGGCCGAGCCGGAGACCGTCGAGGAGCCCGAGGAGCAGCACGACGACGCCGAGCAGGTGGGCGACGACACCGACAGCCGCCGTCGCCGCAGGCGCGGCCGACGTGGCCGCGGTCGCGGCAAGGGCATCGACGACGACGTCAACCACGACGAGGACGACGAGCAGCCGTCCGAGGACGAGGGTGAGGCCGAGTCCGCCGACGAGGCCGACGCCGAGGACAGCTCGGACGGCGGCAGCCGCCGCAGGCGTCGCCGTCGCAGGCGCAAGACCGGCGTCGACGACGAGTCGGCGGCCAGCGAGGACGACCCGCCGAACACGGTCGTGCACGTCCGCGAGACGCGGGACGCCCGTGACGACCGGGCGGACTCCGAGGCAGCCCAGAACGAGGTTCGCAGCGTTCGGGGATCCACACGGCTGGAGGCCAAGCGCCAGCGTCGCCGGGACGGCCGTGAGGCCGGTCGCCGTCGTGCCCCGGTGCTTTCCGAGGCCGAGTTCCTCGCCCGTCGCGAGGCCGTCGAGCGGACCATGGTGGTGCGCGAGCGCGGCGACCGCACGCAGATCGGCGTGCTGGAGGACGGCGTTCTCGTCGAGCACTTCGTGACCTCGTCGGGCAGTGGCTCGCTGGCCGGCAACGTCTACCTCGGCCGGGTGCAGAACGTGCTGCCCAGCATGGAGGCGGCGTTCATCGACATCGGCCGCGGCCGCAACGCCGTGCTCTACGCCGGTGAGGTCGACTGGGACGCGGCCGGTCTCGAGGGCAAGGCCCGCAAGATCGAGCAGGCGCTCTCCAGCGGCGACAGCGTGCTGGTCCAGGTCACCAAGGACCCGGTCGGGCACAAGGGCGCCCGGCTGACCACGCAGATCAGCCTCCCCGGTCGCTTCCTGGTCTACGTGCCGGGCGGCGGCGCCACCGGCATCAGCCGGAAGCTGCCCGACGTCGAGCGCAAGCGCCTCAAGGACATCCTCAAGCGCGTCGTCCCCGATGACGCCGGTGTGATCATCCGCACCGCGTCGGAGGGCGTCAGCGAGGAGGAGCTGGGCCGCGACGTCCGCAGGTTGCAGGCGCAGTGGCAGGTCATCAAGGAGAAGGCCGAGACGCCGAAGGCGCAGGCTCCGCAGCTGCTCTACGAGGAGCCGGACCTGCTGGTGAAGGTCGTCCGCGACCTGTTCACCGAGGACTTCTCGTCGCTGATCGTCCAGGGCGACGAGGCGTGGGAGACCATCGACGCCTACGTGCGTCATGTCGCTCCCGACCTGCAGGACCGCCTGCGCAAGCACGTCGGCAACAACGACGTCTTCGCCGAGCACCGCATCGACGAGCAGCTGCTCAAGGCGCTGGACCGCAAGGTCTGGCTGCCCTCGGGCGGTTACCTGGTCATCGACCGCACCGAGGCGATGACGGTCATCGACGTCAACACCGGCAAGTACACCGGGTCGGGCGGCAACCTCGAGGAGACGGTCACCCGCAACAACCTGGAGTCGGCCGAGGAGATCGTGCGTCAGCTCCGGCTGCGCGACATCGGCGGCATCATCGTCATCGACTTCATCGACATGGTGCTGGAGTCGAACCGCGACCTGGTGCTGCGGAGGCTGACCGAGTGCCTGGGCCGGGATCGCACCCGTCACCAGGTCGCCGAGGTCACCTCGCTCGGCCTGGTGCAGATGACCCGCAAGCGGGTCGGCACGGGCCTGCTGGAGGCCTTCAGCGCGACGTGTGAGCACTGCCGCGGGCGAGGCGTGCTGGTGTCGACCGAGCCCGTGCACACGCACGGTGGCGGCCAGTCCAACGACGGTCAGTCCAACGGCGGTCAGTCCAACGGCGGTCAGTCCAACGGCGGCCAGCAGAGCAGCCGCAAGTCGCGCCGGGGCAAGGGCGGCGACCAGCCGGCCGCGCAGCCCGAACCGGCGGTGGCCCAGCCCGAGCCGGCCGCGCCGGTGGCCGCCCGGCTCAAGCCCGTCGTCGAGGAGCCGGCCGTCCAGGCGCCCGCGGAAGTCGTTGCCCCGCGGGTGACCCAGAAGTCCGAGTCGCCTGCTCCGGACATCGCGGTCCCCGCGCAGTCCACTCAGGAGGCGGAGCCCGTCGTCGCGGCGGACCAGGCTCCTCAGGACGGCGGCAAGCGACGTGGTCGCGAGCGCCGCAGGGCTCGCCGGGACACCGGTGCCGCGGTGAAGCACGAGGCGTCCACGGTCCAGCCCGTCGCTGAAACGCCCGAGCAGGTGGCTCCGGTCGCCGTGGCGACCCTCAACGGGCACGCCGCGACCGAGCAGCAGCCGACGGAGATGCCCGAGCCCGTCGTCGCCACTCGACGACGCACCTCGCGCCGTGCGGCCTCGCGGCCCGCCGGCCCGCCGGTGAGCGCGGTTCAGGAGAGCTGAGCAGTCCCGGAAGGGGGCCGGAGTCCGAGTGACTCCGGCCCTTTTCTGCGTTCGCGTCGGCTCCGTGAGCCCACCCGGCTCCGCGTGCCTGGTGAGAGTGGACACACCGTCTGTTCTCGAACGGTGGCCGTCACGCGCCGGACTCGGCTGAACAGCTTGTTGTTGCGGGCGGTGCAGCCACCTGATTCGATGAGAACAGGTCTGGTGGAGCACCACGTGGCTGGCGTTACATGTTCGGCCGGGTACCCCGGTTTGACCTCCGCGATGGTCGGCCCGTAACCTGATAAGCGGCCCGCCGTCCGGTGGGCCCTGTCGTGCGCAGCCCGGTTCAGATTTTCTCGTAGAACCGTGGCACGCGTGGCCCCGTCACCGTCGAGTAGCAGGAGACTTCCGTCCTGATGTACGCGATCGTCAAAACCGGCGGCAAGCAGTACAAGGTGGCTGTCGGCGACGTCGTCGAGGTCGAGAAGCTCGAGGGCGCTCCGGGCACCGAAATCACCTTCCCGGCGCTACTCGTCGTGGACGGCACTGACGTCACCGCTGACGCCGACGCCCTGGGGAAGATCTCGGTGACCGGCAAGGTCGTCGAGCAGACCAAGGGTCCTAAGATCCGCATCCACAAGTTCAAGAACAAGACCGGATACCACAAGCGCCAGGGTCACCGCCAGAAGCTGACTCGCGTCGAGGTCACCGGCATCACCGGTAAGTGAGGATCTGACTAGCCATGGCACACAAGAAGGGCGCATCCAGCTCCCGCAACGGCCGTGACTCGAACCCCCAGTATCTCGGGGTCAAGCGGTTCGGTGGTCAGGTCGTCAAGGCCGGCGAGATCCTGATCCGCCAGCGCGGTACGAAGTTCCACCCCGGCGTGAACGTCGGCCGCGGCAAGGACGACACGCTGTTCGCGCTTGCCCCCGGTTCGGTGGAGTTCGGCGTGAAGCGCGGTCGCAAGACCGTCAACATCGTCCCGGCACAGGTCGCCTGACCCGTCCAGGACGTCTGAGCGTTACCCCGGCGAGGGGCGGGTCCGGTTCTCCGGTCCGCCCCTCGCCGCTTTCTTCTGCAGATGAGAGAGGAAATCCCGTGTCCCGATTCGTCGACCGGGTGGTGATCCACGTTGCCGCGGGCGACGGAGGCAACGGTGTTGCTTCGGTGCACCGGGAGAAGTTCAAGCCGCTCGGCGGCCCGGACGGTGGCAACGGAGGCAGGGGCGGCGACGTCGTCCTCGTCGTCGATTCCAGCGTCCACACGCTGCTCGACTTCCACTTCCGCCCCCACGCCACCGCCACGCACGGCCGCCAGGGCCAGGGTGCCAACCGCGACGGCGCCACCGGCGAGGACCTGGAACTGCGAGTACCGGACGGCACCGTGGTGCTGACCGAGGGCGGCGAGGTGCTGGCCGACCTCGTCGGCCACGGCACCCGCATGATCGCCGCTGAAGGCGGTCGCGGCGGCCTCGGCAACGCCGCGCTGGCGTCCAAGGCCCGCAAGGCGCCCGGTTTCGCCCTGCTGGGTGAGCCCGGTGAGTCCAGGGACCTGGTGCTGGAGCTGAAGTCGGTCGCCGACGTGGGCCTGCTCGGCTTCCCCTCCGCGGGCAAGTCCTCGCTGATCTCCGTGTTGTCGGCCGCGAAGCCCAAGATCGCGGACTACCCCTTCACGACGCTGGTCCCGAACCTCGGCGTGATCACCGCGGGCGAGACCATCTTCACGATGGCCGACGTGCCGGGCCTCATCCCCGGGGCGAGTGCGGGCAAGGGGCTCGGACTGGAATTCCTGCGCCACATCGAGCGCACGGCGGTGCTCGCGCACGTCGTGGACTGCGCCACCTTCGACCCGGGGCGCGACCCGCTGTCGGACATCGACGCGCTGGAAGAGGAGCTCTCCCGGTACACCCCTTCCCTCGGCGGTGACCTGGCGGACCGTCCCCGCGTGGTCGTGCTCAACAAGATGGACGTGCCCGAGGCCAAGGAACTCGCCGAGATGGTCCGCCCCGACATCGAGGCCCGTGGCCTGCCGGTGTTCGAGGTGTCCACGGCCACGCGCGAGGGCCTGCGCGAGCTGACGTTCGCGCTCGCCAAGATCGTCGAGGAGTACCGCGCCGCGCAGCCCGCGCCGGAAGCCACCAGGATCGTTCTGCGGCCCACGGCCGTCGACGACGCCGGTTTCACCGTCGTCGAGGACCCGGAGACCGAGGGCGGTTTCATCGTGCGCGGTGAGCGTCCCGAGCGCTGGATCCGCCAGACCGACTTCTCCAACGACGAGGCCGTCGGTTACCTCGGTGACCGGCTCGCACGTCTCGGAGTCGAGGAAGTGCTGGTCAGGATGGGCGCGGTGCCGGGATGTTCGGTCACCATCGGCGACCTGGTCTTCGACTGGGAGCCGTCGACGCCCGCGGGCATCGCGATGACGATGAGCGGCCGCGGTACGGACGTCCGGCTCGAGAACAACGAACGAGTGGGTGCCGCCGAGCGCAAGGCGGCCAAGAAGGCCCGCCGCCTGCCCGGTCAGTACGACGACGAGGAGGAGGACGGCGAGGAGTGACCACCGCGGTGGGTGTCTCGCAGGCTCGCCAAGCGGTTGCTGCCGCCGGCCGGGTCGTGGTGAAGGTCGGCTCGTCGTCGCTCACCACCGCGGAGGGCGGTCTCGATCCGGTCCGCCTCGACGCGCTGGTCGACGCGGTGGCCGCGCGCTGCGCGGCCGGCAGCCAGGTGGTGCTGGTGTCGTCCGGGGCGATCGCCGCGGGGCTGGCCCCGCTCGGCGTCACCCGGCGTCCGCGTGACCTCGCGACCCAGCAGGCGGCGGCCAGCGTCGGACAGTTGGCGTTGGCGCACGCCTACGCCAACTCGTTCGGGCGCTACTCGCTGACCGTCGGGCAGGTGCTGCTCACCGCTGACGACGTGGTGCGGCGATCGCACTACCGCAACGCTCAGCGCACCTTCTCCCGCCTGTTGGCGCTCGGCGCCGTTCCGGTGGTGAACGAGAACGACACAGTGGCGACCGAGGAGATCCGCTTCGGGGACAACGACCGCCTTGCCGCTCTCGTCGCGCATCTCATCGGAGCGGACGCGCTGTTGCTGTTGTCCGATGTGGACGCCCTGTACGACGGCGACCCGCGCCTGCCCGGCGCGCAGCGCATCACCGAAGTCGCCGGTGCGTCCGATGTGGACGGTGTGAAGGCCGGGACCGTCGGTGCGTCGGGTCTCGGCACCGGTGGCATGGCGTCGAAGCTGGCCGCGGCACGGCTGGCCGCTTCCGCGGGGGTTCCGGTGTTGCTGGCCGGCTCCTTCGACGCAGCACGTGCGCTGGGCCCCGCAGACGTCGGCACCGCCTTCGCGGCGACCGGGGCCCGGCTCACCGCGCGGCGGTTCTGGCTCGGATACGCCGCCGACGCCACCGGGAGGCTGTCGCTGGACGACGGTGCGGTGGCCGCGGTGGTCAAGCGCCGCAGGTCGTTGCTGGCAGCGGGGATCACCGCGGTCCAGGGCACGTTCGAGGCCGGTGACGTCGTGGAGCTGGAGGACCCCGTCGGCCGTGTGGTGGCCAGGGGAGTCGTGGCGTTCGACGCGGTCGAGCTGCCGGGTCTGATCGGGCGTTCGAGTCACCAGTTGCCCGCTGAGCAGCGGCGCGAGGTCGTGCACGCCGACGACCTGGTTCCCCTGCGCCACCACTGATCCCCCGGTCAGCGCAGCTCGGTTGCTCTCGTCTCCGGGAGTGTGAGGATCACGAAGAACGCGATCACTGCACCTGCGGCGACGTACCAGAAGAACAGGTCGGACGCGCCTGCCGCGGCCAGTGCGCTGATCACCAGGGGAGCGGTGCCGCCGAAGAGCGCGACGGTGAGGTTGTACCAGGCACCGATGCCCAGCCCGCGCAGCTCGGTCGGGAACAGCTCGCTCATGATCGCCGGCGCGATCGAGGTCATCATCGTGTAGAGACCGAGCCCGACGCAGAAAACCACGAGCAGGCCACCGATGCCGGGCTTGATGAGCGTGGACAGCGGCACCATGAGCACCGCGGTCGCGGCCGACCAGATCAGCAGCTGCGGTTTGCGCCCGTAACGATCCGAGATCGCACCCATCGGGTACTGCAGCGCGATGAAGAGTGCTGTGGCGATGGACAGGGCGAGGAACACGTCGTCGGCCGCGGCGCCGCGGTTCTTGATCGCGAACGGGGTCAGCGCGCTGAAGAAGGTGTAGTAGCAGAGCGTGGACAGCATGGTGAAGCCCACCAGCCGTCCGACCGCCTTCGGGTGCTCGCGCACCGTCGCGAGCAGCGGGCGGCGCAGACGCTGTGCCTTCTCCTTGTTCTCCTCGAACTGCTCGGTCTCGTCCAGGCTGCGGCGCAGCCACAGGCCGATCAGTCCGAGCACCCCGCCGACCAGGAACGGGATGCGCCAGCCGAACGAGCTCAGCTCCTGCTTGGTGAGCAGGCGCGCCAGAACGTAGCCGAGCACGGAGGCGATCAGCACGGCCGTGCCCGTCG
>DASYMV010000247.1:0-3681 GCA_036008865.1 Pseudonocardiaceae bacterium
ATCACCGGGCGCGTGTTCAACGTGCGGGGTGGCACGATCAGCGTTGCCGAGGGCTGGCACGCCGGGCCGAGGATCGACAAGGGTGCTCGCTGGGACCCGGCCGACCTGGACGACGTGATCCCGGCGCTGGTGGACAAGGCACAGCCGAACGCGCTGCAGGACGGCCGGATTCCGGCGGAAGGGGCCTGACGTGCCACTCGACCACAATGTCATCGGTGTCGAATCAGGACCGCACGAGAGGTCCTGGACGTCCAAGGACACGCTGCTTTACGCGGTGGGGGTCGGAGCGGGCCTGGATGATCCATCACAGGAGCTGTCGTTCACCACCGAGAACTCCTGCGGCGTGCGGCAGCAGGTGCTGCCGACCTTCGCGGTACTGGCGGCGCAGACACCGCGCGGCAGGAGCATCGGTGATTTCGACCCGGCGATGCTGGTGCACGCGGAGCAGGCCTTCGAGTTGCACCGGCCGCTGCCGGCCGAGGGGTGCGTGCGCACGACGTCGAAGATCACCGGCATCTACGACAAGGGCTCCGGCGCGCTGGTCGTCAGTGAGGCCGTCGCAGTCGATCCCGGTACGGGCGATCGGGTGATCACCTCGCGCAGCGCGATCTTCATTCGCGGCGAGGGCGGGTTCGGCGGCGACCGGGGACCGCGGGACGAGTGGGCGGAGCCGGATCGCGAGCCCGACCACCAGATGACCTGTCCGACGCGCCCGGAGCAGGCCCTGCTCTACCGGCTCTCGGGTGACCGCAACCCGTTGCACTCGGATCCGGCCTTCGCCGCGCGCGCCGGCTTCCCTCGCCCCATCCTGCACGGACTGTGCACCTACGGTGTGACGGGGCGGGCGTTGCTGCACACGCTCGCGGGCTCCGACCCCGCCCGGTTCGCCTCGATGTCCGGCCGGTTCAGCAGTCCTGTGTTCCCCGGCGAGGCACTCACCGTCTCGATGTGGGTGGACGGTGACAGCGCACGGTTTCGCACCACGAAGGACGACGGCACCGTGGCCATCGACCGCGGACGCGTCGTGGTCCGGCCGGCGTGAGGTCCACCGAACCCCGGTGGCGGCTGCCGGGATTTGGAACGGCGCCGCGGGCACCCGCCGGCCGGGTCCGGGTCGACTGCCACGTGCACACGGTCCACTCCGGCGACGCGGTAACCACGCTGGACCAACTCTGCGAGCGGGTCGAGCGGGAGCGCATCGACGTCGTGTGCCTGACCGATCACCACACCTTGGCCGGCGCGCGCGAGGCGTTGCGGTGCGAGATCGGAGCGCGCGTCATCGTCGGCGAGGAGATCCGCACGCACCACGGTGAGGTCATCGGCTTGTTCCTGACCGAGCGGATCCCCTACGTGCTGCCGTTGGCCGAGGTGGCGCGGCGCATTCGGGAGCAGCAGGGGGTGGTGTACGCGCCACACCCGTTCGACCCGCTGCGGGCGAGCCTGGGTGCCGCCGGACTGGCGATGTTGCACCAGCACGGCGCGCTGGACGTGGTCGAGGTGTGCAACGCCAAGATTCGCTCGGCGGAGCACAACGAGCAGGCGCAGCGGTTCGCTTCGGTCCATCACCTGCCGGGTGCGGCCGGCTCCGACGCGCACGACCCGGTGGGCATCGGAGCGGCGTACGTGGAAATGCCCGAGTTCGACGGCCCACGCGACTTCCTGGCGAAACTGGCGGAGGCTCGGGTGTGGGGCGAGTTCCGCGATCACGTGGGGCCGTTGCCGTCGCCCATCACGTCCTCGGCGACCTGATGGGCGACGGCACGGTCATCCCAGGTGGGACCCGCTCGACAGGACGGTGCCTTCCAGCGCCGAACGCAGCGCGTGCTTCCCAGCTTCCAGAGCGGCGGCGATGACGGCCGGATCGGACTCCAGCCGGCTCACCCGTGGCGTGCCGGCTGCCGGGCGCACCGACAACACGGCCGGCCGCAGTTCGTGGTCGACCTGATGGCGGATCAGGCGCAGATCCAGCTCAGCGGCCCGCCGCTCGCGCGCCAGGAACGCCTCGCGGATCCCGGTTCCGTACCGTCCCAACCAGGCGGCGGTGAGCCTGCGTGACAAGCCCCCGTCGGAGGAGAGCTCACCTTCCTTCCGCGACCGCAACACCAGCATGTGTGTCGCACCGCCCGCGATCGGCGTCTCGAACGGGACGGACTCGGCCAGACCGGCGTCGAGATAACCGCTGGCGGTCAGCGCGACCGGCTTACCGGCCAGGATCGGCAGCGCGGCACTCGCACGAAGTGCCAGGTGCAGCGTGCCTCGATCGGTGACCATCGGAGCGAGATCGACCGCTCGTCCGGTGTGGACGTCGGTGGCCATCGGGTGGAAGCTGACCGGATTGTCCAGAATGGACTGGGGATCCAGCTTCAGCTCCCGGTCGTAGAGCTCCTCGACGAGACGTTCGAGGTCGACGACCGGACGGCGGCGCAACAGGTTCGACAGTCGTGAGTACGGCAGCAACGCCCGCGGATCCGCCCACGCTCCGATGCCGACATGTGGGTCGGAGCTCAGCAGCCACGCCCCGGTCAGCGCGCCTGCGGAAGAGCCGTACACCGCGTCGAACGCGGGTAGCAGCCCGGCGTCGTACAGTGCGAGCGCCATGCCTCCGGAGATGGCCCCGCGATTGCCGCCGCCTTCGATGGCCAGCACGAGGCGATGACCGTCGTGGCGCCTGCCGGGGACGCTGCCGGAGGACAACCTGTCCCGCAGTACGCGCAGCACCGGGTGTGGCGCCCCACGCTCGGATTGATCACGCTCTGGGAGCACTGCGTCGGTCATGCTCGGCCCAGCCGGCTGTTCGGGTTGGCGACCGCGGTGACCGAGCAGTACCCGATCGGCCCTCCGACGTCGTGCAACGTGCAGTGACCGACCGCGATGCCGTCCTCGCTCAGGTGACCGCTGGACTCGACGCCGATCGCACAGCTGACCGGCAGGCGGCTCAGCGACATCGTGTAGTCGGCGTTGATGAACTGCAGACCGGCGCTTGCGGCGTGGGCGAGAGGGCTCGCGAAGTCGGCGGCCAGTGCGGTCCGGACGAACGGTGAGAGGGACTCGCCCGCCACCAGCTCGTGCGTTTCGCGTAGCCAGGCGCGCCGACGACCGTTGCTCTGCCATCCGTGCGCGGGCTTGCCGTCGGAGTCCAGCAGCCAGGTGTCCCAGGGAGTCCGCCAGCGCACGCCCTCGGCTCGAGGAGCTGGGCCGAGCTCGTCCGGCTCCGGAGCGTCCCAGGCCGGTGTGGACGGCACCTCACCGGCCGGCTGCTCGCCCCGGCGCAGCAGCACGGCACTCGCTCGAGCCGCCGGGCCGTCGGCGGTCAGCACCGTCGCGTCGGCGACCCGGATCCGGCGACCGTCACGGATCCTGGTGGTCACCACGTGCAGCGGCATCAAGGGGGTGTTGCGGAACAGGTCCACGGTCAGGCGGCTGAAGTGCAGCCAGGGCTCGGCGTGCTCGCGCTCGAGGGCCCTGGCGAGCAGCCCGCCGAGCAACCTGCCGTGCAGCATGTCCGCAGCCCACGGGCTGCGGGCGTGCGCAGCGGGCACGAGCTCATCGCCCGACGCTGCGAAGAACGCTTCCTGCAATTCGGTTTGCGCCACTTCGGTCCTCTGCAGTCCTAATCGGACGTTTCGTCGTCACGCAGCGGATCGAGCCGTCGGATCAGCCGGATCGCCACTTCGGTTATCT
>DASYMV010000248.1:0-5076 GCA_036008865.1 Pseudonocardiaceae bacterium
TCGACAAGGTCAAGCTCGGCGCGGCGGCGGAAGCGGAGACCATCCGCAAGATGGTCATCGCGATGGCACGTGACCCGCGCGTGCTGGTGATCAAGCTGGCCGACCGGCTCCACAACATGCGCACCATGCGCTTCCTGCCGCCCGAAAAGCAGGCGCGCAAGGCCAGGGAGACCCTGGAGGTGCTCGCCCCGCTCGCGCACCGGCTCGGCATGGCGACGGTGAAGTGGGAGCTGGAAGACCTCGCCTTCGCGATCCTGCAGCCCAAGAAGTACGACGAGATCGTGCGCCTGGTGGCCAATCGCGCGCCCTCGCGGGACACGTACCTGCGCGGCGTGATCGACGAGCTCACCGCCCAGCTGGAGGGCGCCCGGATCACCGCCAAGGTCGAGGGCAGGCCGAAGCACTACTACTCGATCCACCAGAAGATGATCGTCCGGGGCCGCGACTTCGACGACATCCACGATCTCGTCGGCGTGCGCATCCAAGTGGACGAGGTCCGCGACTGCTACGCCGCGATGGGCGTCGTCCACGCGCTGTGGCAGCCGATGCCCGGCCGCTTCAAGGACTACATCGCACAGCCGCGCTTCGGCGTCTACCGGTCGCTGCACACCACCGTGATCGGGCCGGACGGCAAGCCGCTGGAGGTGCAGATCCGCACCCACGAGATGCATCGCACCGCCGAATACGGCATCGCGGCGCACTGGCGGTACAAGGAGACCAAGGGCACGCACAGCGGCAAGGGCGTCGAGGTCGACGAGATGGCGTGGATGCGCCAACTGCTCGACTGGCAGCGCGAAGCCGCGGACCCCGGTGAGTTCCTGGAGTCGCTGCGCTACGACCTCGCCACGCGCGAGATCTTCGTCTTCACCCCGAAGGGCGACGTCCAGACGTTGCCCGCCGGGTCGACGCCGGTCGACTTCGCCTACGCGGTGCACACCGAGGTGGGGCACCGCTGCATCGGGGCGCGGGTCAACGGTCGCCTGGTCGCGTTGGAGCGCAAGCTCGAGAACGGCGAGGTCGTCGAGATCTTCACCTCGAAGGCGGAGGGTGCGGGACCCAGCCGCGACTGGCTGTCCTTCGTCGCCTCACCGCGGGCCAAGGCCAAGATCAAGCAGTGGTTCGCGAAGGAGCGCAAGGAAGAAGCGATCGAGACCGGCAAGGACGCGATCACCAAGGAGGTGCGTCGCGTCGGTCTTCCGCTGCAGCGCCTGGTGTCCGCCGACTCGATGGCCGCTCTGTCCAAGGAACTGCACTACACCGACATGAGCGCGCTGTACGCGGCTGTGGGGGAGGGGCACACCTCCGCGCGGCACGTGGTGCAGCGGCTGGTGGCGCTGCTCGGTGGTGTCGAGCACGCCGAGGACGAACTGGCTGAGCGGTCCACGCCGTCCACGGTCACGCGCCGCCGGGTCACCGGTGACGCCGGTGTCGTGGTCAAGGGCGCCAGCGACGTGTGGGTCAAGCTGGCGCGGTGCTGCACCCCCGTGCCCGGCGACGACATCCTGGGTTTCGTCACCAGGGGCGGCGGCGTCAGCGTGCACCGCACCGATTGCACGAACGCCGATGAACTCCTGGCCTCGCCCGAGCGGTTGCTCGACGTGGAGTGGGCGCCCTCGTCGTCGTCGGTCTTCCTGGTCGCCATACAGGTCGAGGCGCTCGACCGGCACCGCTTGCTTTCCGACGTCACGAAGGTGCTCGCCGACGAGAAGGTCAACATCCTGTCGGCGTCGGTGACGACCTCGCGCGACCGCGTCGCGGTCAGCCGCTTCACCTTCGAGATGGGCGACCCCAAGCACCTCGGGCACGTGCTCAAGGCCGTGCGCAGCATCGAGGGCGTCTACGACGTGTACCGGGTCACCTCGGCGTCCTGACCGATCGCGTCAGCCGGACGACAGCGTCAGCGGCACACCGCCCGCGCGGACACAACCGACTCGTGAGCGCCGCGGCACTCACGACGGGGAAATGCAAAGCTCCGGCGCACGGATCGTGCGCCGGAGCGATGTGTGCGTCCGGGACTAGTTGACGACCGTGGCCGTCTGGATGGTCACCGGGATCGCGGGCTTGCCGTCGGTGGTGGAGGGCTGGCCGGTCTGCGGGTCCTGAGTGGGCTGCACACCGGCCGCCGCGACCTTGTCGATGACGGCCATGCCGGCGTCGCCGATCTTGCCGAACACGGTGTAGTCCGGCGGCAGCTTCGAGTCGGCGTAGACCAGGAAGAACTGGCTGCCGCCGCTGTCAGGTGCCTGGGTCTTGGCCATCGCCAGCGTGCCCCGCGGGTAGATGCTGGCCTGACCGTCGCCGGAGGGCTTCAGGTCGGTCGGCTTCTCGTCCTTGATCGTGTATCCGGGGCCGCCCTGGCCGGTGCCCTTCGGGTCACCGCACTGCAGCACCTTCAGGCTGTCCGCCGTCGTCAGCCGGTGGCACGGGGAGCCGTCGTAGTACTTCTTCTGCACCAGGTGCGTGAAGCTCTGCACGGTGCACGGCGCCTTCGCCTTGTCCAGAGTGAGGGGGATGTCGCCCTGATCGGTCTTCACCGACACCGATGTGGCGCCGGTGTTCGGCGTCGGGTTCGGGTCGTCCGGGAGCCCGGCCTCCTTGGCGGCGGGCTCGCTGGGCGTCTCGGTGTACGCGCACGGACCTCCGGTCTTCTTGCCCTGCGCCTGCGCCGAGGAACTCGGAGCCGCTGCGGCGTCGCTGCTGCTCGAGCCGCGCGTGGCGAGGAACCAGACTCCGCCTCCGACCACCAGCACGGCGACGATGCTGAGCACGACCGCTGTGATCCGCTGCCGCTTCGCCCGTTCTGCTCGGCGGGCGATCTGGCGCTCCAGCTTCCGCTTGGCCTGCTCGCGGCGCTGTAGGTTGTTCGGCACCTGCTCCCTCCCCGGGGATGTCGTGCTGCAGTGGGTGGTCGGCGGGAAGTCTATGGGGCACGGGTGTGAGCACTGTGTGCCGGATGTGCGCTGGGAGGCGCCCGCTAGGCTGGTCCTGCGGTTCCACTCGAGATTCGTTGCCATTCCGTGTCCATCGGAGGTACCTCCAGTGCTCGTCATCGGGTTCCCGACCGGGGCCCTGCAGGCCAACTGCTACCTGTTGGCGTCAGGGGAGGGCGAGGCCTGCGTGGTCGTCGACCCCGGTCAGGACGCGGTCGAACCGATCGCGGACGCACTGCGCAAGCACCGGCTCTCGCCGGTCGCCGTGCTGCTCACCCACGGGCACTTCGACCACGCCTTCTCCGTAGCACCGGTCTGCGACGGCAACGACATCCCGGCCTGGATCCACCCGGACGACAAGCTCCTGTTGTCCGATCCGCTCGCCGGGATCAGCAACGAGTCGCGTGAGTTCTTCGGCGGTTCGCTGACGATGCGCGAGCCGAAGCAGGTCCGCGAGCTCGCCGACGGCTCCGAGCTCGACCTCGCGGGGCTGCGCATGACGGTCGACCACACACCGGGCCATACCGGCGGGTCGGTGATGTTCCGCGCCGGCACCGAAGAGGGCGGACGGCTCGTGCTGTCCGGCGACACCCTCTTCGCCGGTTCCATCGGACGCACCGACCTGCCGGGTGGCAACACGGAGAGCATGCTGGCGTCACTGCGCGACAAGGTGCTGACGCTGCAGGACGACACCGTTGTGCTGCCCGGCCACGGCCCGACCACGACCATCGGCCGCGAGCGCGTGAGCAATCCCCATCTGCTGCAGCTCGGGGAGTCCGCGCCGGCCGCACCGCACCGAGGAATGTGAAGTGACTTCGTTTTCCGCACCCAAGGGTGTTCCCGACTACTTCCCACCCGCCTCCGCCTCGTTCGTGGCGGTGCGCGAGACGCTCTCCGAGGCGGCTCGTCGCGCCGGCTACGGCTACATCGAGCTGCCGGTCTTCGAAGACACCGCCCTGTTCGCGCGGGGCGTCGGTGAGTCCACCGACGTCGTGAGCAAGGAGATGTACACCTTCGAAGACCGCGGTGGCCGGTCGATCACGCTGCGGCCCGAGGGCACGGCCGGCGTGATGCGCGCGGTCATCGAGCACGGCCTGGACCGGGGTCAGCTGCCGACGAAGCTCTACTACGCGGGGCAGTTCTTCCGGGCGGAGAACCCGCAGGCAGGCCGGTACCGCCAATTCCACCAGGTCGGCGTCGAGGCGATCGGTGTCGACGATCCCGCGCTGGACGCCGAGGTCATCGCCGTCGCCGACGCGGGCTTCCGGGCGCTGGGCCTCACCGGTTACCGCTTGGAGATCACCTCGCTCGGCGACTCGACGTGCCGCCCGCAGTACCGCGAGAAGCTGCAGGCGTTCCTGTCGACGCTCCCGCTCGACGAGGAGACCAGGCGTCGCGCCGAGATCAACCCGCTGCGCGTGCTGGACGACAAGCGGCCCGAGGTGCGCGAGCTCGTCGCCGAGGCGCCACTGATGGTCGACAACCTCTCGCCGGAGTGCCGTGATCACTACGAGCAGGTCAAGGGCCACCTCAACGACCTGGGCGTGAAGTTCACCGAGAACCCGCGGATGGTGCGCGGGCTGGACTACTACACCAAGACCACGTTCGAGTTCGTGCACGACGGTCTGGGCTCACAGTCCGGTATCGGTGGTGGTGGGCGCTACGACGGCCTCATGGAGCAGTTGGGCGGACAGCCTCTGTCGGGCGTCGGTTTCGGCCTCGGTGTCGACCGAGCGCTCCTGGCCTGCCAGGCCGAGGGCATCGTGCCCGGCGACCCCTCCCGCTGTGACGTGTTCGGGGTTCCGCTGGGTGAGGCGGCGAAGGCACGCCTGGTCGCCATCGCGGGAGAGCTGCGTGCGGCCGGCGTGCGGGTGGACCTGGCGTACGGCGGCAAGGGCTTGAAGGGCTCGATGAAGGCCGCGGACCGCTCCGGCGCCCGGTACGCGCTCGTGCTCGGCGAGCGGGACATCGAGTCGGGCTCGGTGCAGCTGAAGGAGCTCGGAAGCGGCGAGCAGCACGCCGTCCCGCTCGACGGTGTCGTGGGTGCGGTACGGGAGGCGCTGGCCCGGTGAGCGACGAGGCTGAGCGCATTCCGCTGGACCTGCTCGATCCGGCGGCGGTGCGCAAGCGGTCCCGGGTGGTCTCC
>DASYMV010000249.1:0-9049 GCA_036008865.1 Pseudonocardiaceae bacterium
GCCGCGGTGCGCGTCGAAGACCCGGAGGTGTTCGCGGCGACGCACGGTGAGGTGCTGCGGTGGGTCGCGGCCGGCGACGTCACCGGCCTGCGGGTGGACCACCCGGACGGGCTCGCCGATCCGGGTGAGTACATGCGCCGCTTGCGCGCCGCCGCACCGGTGTGGCTCGTGGTCGAGAAGATCCTCGGTGTCGGTGAGTCGCTACCGGTCAGTTGGCCGGTCGACGGCACCACCGGCTACGACGCGCTCCGGGAGATCTGCGGCGTGTTCGTCGACCCGGCCGCGGAGCCGAAGTTCACCGAGCTCGCCGAGAAGCTGGGCGTGCTCACGGATTTCGCCGCGGTCGAGCAGGAGTGCCGCCGTCTCGTCACGGACTCCGTCCTGGTCGCCGAGGTACGTCGTATCGCGGCATTGCTGCGCGACGTGGAACCGGAGGCTGCTCGTGCCGCGGTCGCCGAGGTCATGATCGCGTTCGGCGTCTACCGGTCGTACCTGCCGGAGGGCAGCACGGCCTGGTCGAACGCGGTGGACCGGGTGCGCAGGTGGCGTCCGGACCTGGCGCTCGCGGTGCACGCCCTCGACGAGCAGGTGCGCGCGAACCCGGAGAGCGAGCTGGCGATCCGCATCCAGCAGACCTCCGGGATGGTGGTCGCCAAGGGCACCGAGGACACCGCGTTCTACCGTTTCAGCCGGTTCATCGGGCTCAACGAGGTGGGTGGCTCGCCCGACGAGTTCGGCATCCCGGCTTCCGGCTTTCACACCTTCATGGCGGCACGCGAGGCGGGTTGGCCTGCCACGATGACCACGCTGTCCACTCACGACACCAAGCGATCCGAGGACGTGCGCGCACGCCTGGCGGTCCTGTCGGAGATCCCGGACGAGTTCTCCGAGGCGGTGCGGCGCTGGTCGGCTCGCCGGGGTCTGCCGGAACCCTCGCTGGACCTGCTGGCGTGGCAGTCGTTGATCGGCGCTTGGCCGATCACGGCCGACCGTCTGCGCGACTACCTGGACAAGGCGTCCAAAGAGGCCAAGGTGCGCACCTCGTGGATCGACCACGACGAGGAGTTCGAACGCGCGGTGGCCGCGTGGCCCGAGGAGGTCCTCGGTGACGCGGAGTTGTCCGGTGAGATCGAGGCGTTCGTCGAACGAATCCGGATGCCGGGCTGGAGCAACGCCCTCGGGCAGAAGTTGCTGCAGCTCGCCGGCCCCGGTGTGCCGGACGTGTACCAGGGCAGCGAACTGTGGGACCTGTCGCTCGTGGACCCCGACAACCGACGGCCCGTCGACTTCGGACTGCGCGAGGAACTGCTCGACCGCATCGCCTCGGGCTGGTTGCCCGAGATCGACGACACCGGCGCGGTCAAGCTCCTCGTCGTCCACCGCGTGCTGACGTTGCGCCGTGAGCGGCCCGAGCTCTTCACCGGGTACCGGCCGCTGACCGCGGAGGGACCGGCGTACGAGCACGCGGTGGCCTTCGCCCGCAGCCAGGACCTCGTGGCGGTGGCGACGAGGATGCCGCTGCGCGCCCAGGAGGACGGCGGTTGGCGCGACACCGTGCTGCCCCTGCCGTCCGGCGGTGGAACCTGGATCGACGTGCTCACCGGTCGAGTGGTGGACGGCGACCGTCCTCGCCTGTCCGACCTGCTCGACCGTTATCCCGTCGCGCTGCTCGTGCGAGGAGAGTCGTGACCGAATCCGGCGGGGCGCCCGCATCCGGCTTCCGGGTGTGGGCGCCCGAACACGACCGCGTCCAGGTCCGCGTCGACGGGCACGTGCATCCGATGACCGCCGGCCGCGGCGGCTGGTGGCACAGCGACGCCGAGGGCACCGACTACGCCTTCCTGCTCGGCGACGACCCGAAGCCGTTGCCCGACCCGCGGTCGCGGTGGCAGCCGAACGGGGTGCACGAGGCGTCCCGCGTGTACGACCACTCGGCCTTCCCCTGGACCGATCAGACGTGGACGGGGCGCGCGCTTCCGGGCAGTGTGATCTACGAACTGCACATCGGCACGTTCACGCCGGAAGGCACGTTCGACTCGGCGATCGAGAGGCTCGACCACCTCGTCGATCTCGGCGTCACCCTCGTCGAGGTCATGCCCGTGAACTCCTTCGACGGCACCGCGGGCTGGGGTTACGACGGAGTGCTGTGGGGCGCGGTGCACGAGCCCTACGGCGGCCCGGACGGGTTCAAGCGCTTCGTGGACGCCTGTCACGCGCGCGGGCTGGGCGTGCTGCTCGACGTGGTCTACAACCACCTCGGACCGTCTGGTGCGTACCTGGACCGATTCGGTCCCTACTTCGCCGGCGCCAACGAGTGGGGTCCGGGGCTCAACCTCGACGGCCAGGGGTCTGACGAGGTGCGGCGCTACGTCATCGACAACGCGCTGGGGTGGCTGCGCGACTTCCACGTCGACGGCCTGCGGCTGGACGCGGTGCACGCGCTCGTCGACCGACGGGCGACGCACCTGCTGGAAGAGCTCGCGGTCGAGGTGGACGCGCTCGCAGCGGCGGTGCGGCGCCCGCTGACGCTGATCGCCGAGTCCGACCTGAACGACCCGAAGCTCGTCACCGCCCGCGAAGGCGGGGGTGACGGGCTGCACGCGCAGTGGTCCGACGACTTGCACCACGGCCTGCACGTGAGGCTCACCGGCGAGACCGACGGCTACTACGCGGACTTCGCGGCTCCCGGCGCGCTGGCGCGCACGCTGCGCGAGGTGTTCTTCCACGCCGGGACGTGGTCGTCCTTCCGCGGCCGCACGCACGGCAGGCCCGTGGACCGCCGCAGGATCCCGGGTCACCGCTTTCTCGCCTACCTCCAGAACCACGACCAGATCGGAAACCGGGCCACCGGGGACCGGCTGTCGGCGAGCGTCTCGCACGGGTTGCTGGTCACCGGCGCGGCCGTCGTGCTGTCCTCGCCGTACACGCCGATGATCTTCATGGGGGAGGAGTGGGCGGCGAGTTCACCGTGGCAGTTCTTCGCGTCCTTCCCGGACCCCGAGCTCGCCGAGGCGGTGCGCACGGGACGGCGCAAGGAGTTCGGCAGGCACGGGTGGGGTGAGACGGAGGTGCCCGATCCGATGGACCCGGCGACCGTCGAGCGCTCCCGGCTGCGCTGGGAGGAACTCGGCGAAGCCGGTCATCGCGAGGTCTTCGACCACTACCGGGCGCTCATCGCGCTGCGTCGCGAACGCCCGGAACTCGCGGATCCGAGGTTGGACCGGTTCGTGGTCGAGGCCGCGGAGGACGACTCGTGGCTCGTGCTGCACCGAGGCGACCTGCGTGTGGTCTGCAACTTCGGCGACGCGTCCGTCACCGTGCCGCTGGGCGACGACGCGGCGCGGGTCCTGCTCGCGTCCGCTGACAGCAAGCTGGCAGGTGCGGAGGTTCACGTGCCCGCCGAGTCGTTCGCGATCGTGGAGATGCTGGAAAGCCGTTCCCACAGCAACTGACCGGCGCGGGCGTCGGGGCCCGGTGGATCGCTGCCGTGCGTCGCCTCGTACGCGGCCACCAGTTGCCGGGCCGCGATCTGCAGCTTCACGTTGTCGTGCTGGGACATCCGCACGAGCAGGTCGAAGGCCTCCGTGGGAGTGCGCTCGCCGATGACGGCTATCAGGCCCGTCGCTTGACCGATCACCGTTCGGGTCTGCAAGGCCTTGTGCAACCCGGCGATCTCGGCCTCCAACAGGACGATCCGCTCCTCCAGCGGTCTTCCCCGGCCGTCCTCCCCGACCACGGTCGGGCTCCCTTCTCGCACTGCCAACACGGACGACATGCCGATGGCGCGAGAGAGTCGGGGGTGCACTGGACGACAGCGGTACCAGATGGCAAGCCCTCGGCGCGACGTCGGCGTGCAACCGTCGTCTCTCGCGACTTCGGGTGCTCGGCCGCGGCCGAGCACCCGATGGCTTGCGGCTGGCTTTTCAACCGCGTGGAGATGTCACGGTAGAGAGCGGCCGCGCCCCGCACAAATCAGCCCCCCGAACGAGGTGGCAACACGCAGAACTCATTGCCGGCCGGGTCGGCGAGAACCACCCACGGGAACACCGGATCGTCGCTGGTCACCTCGGCGCCGAATGCCACGAGCCGGGCCACCTCGCTGGGCTGGTCACCTTCCGCGGGAGCGATGTCGAGATGCAGCCGGTTCTTCGTGCGCTTGTCCTCGCCCACGGGCTGGAACAGCAGCATCGGGCCGTCGCCGGTGATCTCCACGTATTCGGTGCCTTCTGCGTCCCGCCAGTGCCTGCTCTCCCGGTAGTCGAGTGCCTCGCACCAGAAGTCGCGCAGGCGCTTCGCCTGCGCCGGATCGGACGGACAGTCGACCGCCACAGCGATGATTCGACTCGGCATGCCGCACATCCAAGCCGTGTGGCGGGTACTTCGCAGTTTCAACTGTCTTGTCCCGGGTATCCCTCAATCGTCCGACAGCTATCGAGAGGAGCCTTCTATGGGCACCGACGACAAGATGAGCAACAAGGGCGAAGAGCTGAAGGGCAAGGCCAAGGAGGCCGTTGGCGACGCCACCGACAACGAGCAGTGGCAGGCCGAGGGCAAGGCCGACCAGGCCAAGGGCGCATTGAAGCAGGCCGGCGAGAAGGTCAAGGACGCCTTCCGCGACTGAAGTGTCCCCGACCTCACGAGCGCGCAGCGCCGCCGAGTTCGTACCCGAGGGTGCGGATTTGGCGGCGCTGCGCCGTGCTGCGGCCCGGTGCCGTGGGTGTGATCTCTACCGCGACGCGACGCAGACGGTGTTCGGCGAAGGGCCGCCGGACGCGAGGATCGTGATGGTCGGAGAACAACCGGGGGACCAGGAAGACGTTGCGGGACAACCGTTCGTGGGTCCTGCGGGCCGACTGCTCGATCGTGCTCTTGCCGATGCCGGGATCGAGCGGGAGCAGGTGTACCTCACCAATGCGGTGAAGCACTTCAAGTTCGTGCCCGCGCAACGGGGCAAGCGCCGTATCCACAAGCAACCCGCGCGCAGCGAAGTCCTCGCGTGCCGCCCGTGGCTGGAGGCCGAGCTGAAGGTCGTGGGCCCCGATCTCGTGGTCTGCCTCGGTGCGGTGGCCGCGCAATCGCTGCTCGGGTCGTCGTTCCGGGTCAGCAAGCAGCGCGCTCAACTCGTGCGGTTCGAACTCGACGGACGGGATTTCCGTGCCATGGCCACAGTGCACCCGTCGGCGGTGCTGCGGGCAGATGACCGCGACGAGGCCTACCGGGCGTTCGTGGACGACCTGAGGAAGGTCTGTTCCGCGCTCTGAACGTGAAGCGGCCCCCGGACCTGTTCCCGTGCGGTGAGGCGCGGGCCGAGCTGGACTGAAACTCGGGGTACCGGGGGCCGGGTGGCTGCCTGGTATTCGCCAGGTGCCCGAAAGGATCTTCTACCAGCGGTCCTAGCGGACAGCCACCTCACAAGTCCCGTTGCTGTACAACTTCGGACCACCTCCTTCCTCGTGTACCAAAAACGCTATGTGCGTCCGCCGGTCTCCGCCAACAGATATTGCACACCTCACACTTCCGGGGGCGACGAGCTCACACCTCCGACGGGTCGGCGCGATCGATCTGGAAGATCGCCCATCGGGCGTTCTGACCGAGTTCACCGGAATCGCACAGATGAGACGCTCACTCGCCGAGCCCGCAGACGTCGTTTCGGGGTTTGGCGCCCGGCCTTGCGAGGTAGCACGGTCACCACTGCAGGATGGAGGTGGCGATGACCGGTCCCAACGGCCCCGGCACGCCGGGTGCCAGCCCGTTCGACGAATTTCTCGCCCGTTTCCTGGGGACGGGCAGCGGAGGACAGTTCTACCGCGTAGACATCAACCAGTTGCTCAGCGACCAGGCCCGCGAGTTGGTGGCGATGGCGGTGAGTCGTGCTGTCGACCTGGGATCACCCGATGTCGACACGCAGCACCTGCTGTGGGCCGCCACCAAGCTCCCCGCCACGGCGGAGCTGCTGACCAGGGCGGGGTCCAACCCCGAGGCGTTGCGGCGACAGCTGGAGGAGCAGCAGCCCAGGGGCGAGGTGGCGCAGCGTCACCCCTCGCTCACCCCGGCGGCGAAACGCGCACTGCTGGACGCCCACCGGATCTCGCGGGCGCTGGGCTCGACCTACGTCGGCCCGGAGCACGTCCTGTTCGCCCTGGCCGCCAACGCCGAGTCCGAGGCAGGCCGGGTGCTGCAGGCCAACCACATCACGCCCGAGAAGTTGAGCGAGGCCGCGGCGGAGAGGAACAAGGCACAGCAACCGCAATCCGCGAACACCCCCACGCTGAACGAGTTCGGTCGCGACCTGACCGAAATGGCCCGTGAGGGCAAGCTCGATCCGGTCATCGGCCGCGACGACGAGATCGAGCAGACCATCGAAGTGCTGGCCCGCCGCACCAAGAACAACCCGGTGCTGATCGGCGAGGCCGGGGTCGGCAAGACCGCGGTCGTGGAGGGCATCGCGCAGCACATCGTCGAGGGAGACGTGCCCGACGTGCTCGCAGGCCGCCGTCTGGTGCAGCTCGACCTGACCGCGCTGGTCGCGGGCACGCGCTACCGCGGTGACTTCGAGGAGCGGATGAGCAAGCTCATCGACGAGGTCCGCGCGAACTCCGAGTGGCTGATCCTCTTCATCGACGAGCTTCACACCCTCGTCGGAGCGGGTGGCAGCGAAGGGGCCATGGGCGCGGGGAACATCCTGAAGCCCGCGCTGGCTCGCGGCGAGCTGCACGTCATCGGCGCCACGACGGTCGACGAGTACCGCAAGAACATCGAGAAGGACCCCGCACTCGCACGACGGTTCCAAGCCGTGATGGTCGCCGAGCCGTCCGTGGACGACACCATCGCGATCCTGTGCGGGTTGCGGGATCGCTACGAGGCGCACCACCAGGTGCGCTTCACCAACGAAGCGCTCATCGCCGCCGTCGAGCTGTCCGACCGCTACATCACCGACCGGTACCTGCCGGACAAGGCGATCGACGTGATGGACCAGGCCGGCGCGCGCAAGCGCATCAGGGCGCAGCGGCCGAGCGACGACGTACGCGACCTCGAACACAAGCTCGACGGGCTCATCAGGGACAAGGATCAGGCGATCGCCGACGAGCAGTTCGAGCGGGCGTCCGGGCTGCGCGACGAGGTGGCCGACACACGCGGGCGGATCGACCAGCTGCGTGAGGGTGGCCGGCCCTCCGAGGTCATCGAGGTGACGGAGAAGGACATCGCCGAGGTGGTGTCCAGGCAGACGGGCATCCCGGTCAACCAGCTCACCGAGGAGGAGCGCGAACGGCTCGCCCGGCTCGAGGAGCACCTGCACCACCGCGTGGTGGGGCAGGAGGAGGCGGTCACGGCGGTCGCCGACGCCGTCCGCCGGTCGCGCGCAGGGCTCAGCGACCCCAACCGGCCCACGGGATCGTTCATGTTCCTCGGACCTACGGGCGTCGGGAAGACCGAACTCGCACGGGCCCTGGCCGAGGCGCTGTTCGGCGACGACGACCGCATGGTGCGGCTGGACATGAGCGAGTACGGCGAACGGCACACCGTCAGCCGGCTCGTGGGTGCCCCGCCCGGCTACGTCGGCTACGAGGAGGCGGGTCAGCTCAGCGAGATCGTCCGGCGCCACCCGTATTCGGTCGTCCTGCTCGACGAGATCGAGAAGGCCCACCCCGAGGTGTTCAACATCCTGCTGCAGATCCTCGACGACGGGCGGCTCACCGACGGGCAGGGGCGCACGGTGGACTTCACCAACACCGTGCTGATCATGACGAGCAACGTGGGCTCGGACCTCATCACCAGCCGTTCCGGCGGCGAGCTCGGGTTCAGTCCCGGCGGCCACGAGGTGGCCGAGAAGCCGCTGCAGGAGCGGGTGCTGCGCAGGCTGCGCGAGCAGTTCCGCCCGGAGTTCATCAACCGCATCGACGAGATCATCGTGTTCCGCAGGCTGACCAGCCAAGAGCTGCGGGAGATCACCGAACTGATGCTCGACCGCACGAGGCGGCGGGCGCACGCGCAGGGGATCGAGCTGGAGTTCACGCCCGCCGCCATCGACTGGATCGCCGAACACGGGTACGAGCCGGAGTACGGCGCCCGGCCGATGCGTCGCATCATCCAGCGCGAGATCGACAACGTGCTGGCACAACGGCTGCTGGAGGGACAGCTCAACAGCGGCGATCGAGTGGTGGTGGACGCCAAGGACGACAAGCTCACCTTCGAACTCCGCCACGCCGTCGCCGCGCGCTGATCCGGCGATGCTCAGGCCTTGCTGGGCTCAGGCCTTGCTGGGCTCGCCGCGGTAGGTGCCGAACGACCAGAGGTTGCCCTCGGGGTCACGCGCCGCGAAATCGCGCGAACCGTAGTCGGTGTCGTGCAACTCCCGCAGGATCGGCGCGCCGGACGCCTTCACGCGGGCGTAGAGCCCGTCCGGGTCGTCGGTCACCACGTACGCCCCGAACGCGCCGGGGCGCAACGGCCAGGTGTCGTGCGCGTCGGCGTCCTTCGCGGAGCCGAGCATGATGCCGCCGCCGAGTGGCCAGGAGAGCTGGGCGTGGTCAACGCGGTCGCCGTCGCCGTGCACGACGGTCTCCTCGAAGCCGAAGGTGTCGACCAGGAAGCGGATGAGTGCATGCGCGTCGTGGGCGCGCAGCGTGGGCCAGACCTGCGGTGATGGGGTGTTGTGGCTCATGGAGACGAGCGTGCCGCAGATCCGGCCGGATCGGCTTGGACGTTTCGGAACTCCTCGGCCAGCCACGTGCTGGGCGGGCAGCCGGCCAGTGAGCGGAAGTCGCGGGCCAGATGGGCCTGGTCGTAATAACCGCAGGCGACGGCGAGTTCGGCGATGCGTGCCCGAGACCCCGTACCCGCGGTGGCCTGGAGAAGCCTCCGAGCGTGGTCGAAGCGGACCACCCGGGCGGCTTCCTTGGGGGACAGGCCGATCTCGGTGCGGAAGCGGTTGCCGAGGTGACGGCTGCTCCAACCGGTCTCTCGGGCGAGGTCGGCGACCGACACCGACCCCGACGTGGAGAGCAGTCGTTCCCATGCGTGGGCGACCTCGTCGGGCACGGCCCGTTCC
>DASYMV010000250.1:0-10446 GCA_036008865.1 Pseudonocardiaceae bacterium
ACGATTTCCCCCGCCCGTCGCGGCCGCGACGGGTCGAAGGCGGCCTCACACTTCGCAGCAAGCGTGGCGAGATCGCGCAGACGTGGTGGTCGCGCCGGTTCATCGAAGTGCTCGAGTCGTTCGGCATGGGCGGGCGCCTGCAGCGCGGCCGCAACTACGCCCGCGCGGGCCAGGTCATGAGCCTGACGCTCTCCCGGAGCGTTGTCGTCGCGCTGGTCATGGGCTCCCGGCCGGAGCCCTACCGCGCGCGCATCGGTGTCAAGGCGTTCGACGAGGCGCAGTGGGCACGAATCGAGCACGCGTTGGCGGGGCAGGCCCTGTACGCGGCCAAGCTCCTGGCCGGCGAGATGCCACCGGAGATCGAGGAGGTGTTCGCCGGTCTCGGGCTGCAACTGTTCCCGCAGAGCATGCGGGAGCTGTCGATGGACTGCTCCTGTCCCGACTGGGAGGTGCCGTGCAAGCACCTCGCGGCCACCTGCTACCTGCTCGCCGAGTCCTTCGACAACGATCCGTTCGAGATCCTCGCGTGGCGGGGGCGCGCTCGTGAGGATCTGCTGGAGCGCCTTCGGACACTGCGCGGCGCGGTCGAGGTCGAGCAGGAAGTGCGGCGCAGGCAGGCCCGCCCGCTGGCCGACGACCTGGAGAGGTTCTGGGAACGGCCGCACGTACCCGCCGTGGGCGAGCCGGGCCTGTCGGTCACCGATCACCCCGACGCGCTGCTCGACCAACTCGCGCCGTTGCCCATCACGTTGCGCAAGCAGAACGTCGTCGACCTCCTGCGGCCCGCCTACCGGGCCATGACCCGCGATCCCTAACCGCCTGCCACGGACGGCAGGATCTGGATCTCGGCACCGGCCGGCACGGCGGTCGCCGCGCCGCCGAGCATGCGGCACTCCTCTCCGTCGACGTAGAAGTTGACGTACCGCCGCAGTCCGGCGCGTTCGTCACGCAGGCGGCGGTCGAGCAGCGGGAACCGGTCTGCCAGCACGTCGAGCACCCCTGCCAGCGTGGCCGGCTCCGCCACGTCGACCTCGAGCCGGGCCGCCCCGCCGGCCACGGTCCGCAGCACACCCGGAACGAGCACCACCACCCGCACGGCTAGATCACCGCTGCTCTCACGGAGAGCACGTCCGGCAGGTGCGACACGACGCATCGCCAGTTCTCCCCCTCGTCGCTGCTCGCGTACACCTCACCGGTACGCGCCCCGAAGTACACGCCGGCCGGGTCGGCACCGTCCACGCACATCGCATCGCGCATCACCGCGGTCCAGAAGCCGTCCTGCGGCAGGCCGTTGCAGAGCGCCGTCCACGACTCGCCTGCGTCCTCGCTGCGGTACACCCGACACCTGCCATCGGGCGGGAAGCGCATCCCGTCGGCGACCAACGGGAAGTTGTAGACGACCTCGGGCCGGTGCGGGTGAGTCACCATCGCGAAGCCGAAGTCGGCGGGCAAACCGTCCGCGATCGAGGTCCACGTCCGGGCGTCGTCGTCACTGCGGTAGACGCCGTGGTGGTTCTGCAGGAAGAACCGTTCCGGCACTGCGGGGTGCTGCGCGATCTTGTGCACGCACTGGCCGAACTCGGGGTAAGGGTCGGGCAGGAAGTACGCCTTGACGCCGGTGTTGCTCGCCTCCCACGTGGACCCGCCGTCGACGGTCCGGTACACGCCGCCGGTGGACATCGCCACGGTGACGCGGTCCGGGTCGGTGGGGTGCGACAGCACCGTGTGCACCGCCTGTCCGCCGAAACCCGCTTCCCAGTGCTCGCGGTGCGGGTGCTTCCACAAACCCTCGACGAACTCGTAGGTGCGACCGCCGTCGACGGAGCGGAAGAGTGCGGACGGCTCGACGCCCGCGTAGACGACGCCGGGTTGATCGTCCGGGCCCGGCGCCAACTGCCAGACACGCGCCAGCGAAGTGCCGGTGCCGTCGGGGAAGGCGACCGGCGCGTGGTCGGGCTCCTCCCAGGTCGCACCGAGGTCGTCGCTCGTCGCGACGCTCGGGCCGAAGTGCTCGCTGGTCACCGCGGCGAGCAATCGCGGTGACGGGCCTCTGGTGTCGATGCCCACGGCGTAGACGCCGGTCATCGGGTGGTGCGGGCCGGTGATCTGCCAGGTCTTCCGGCCGTCGCGACTCGTGGCGAGCCACAGGCCCTTGCGCGTGCCGATCGCCAGCAAGACGGTGTCCATGCATGCCTCCCAGATGTGACCTGGCGCACGCTACGCCGACCGTCCGACAATTCTCGGGGGCTCCGGGCAGGGCGACAGCGATCCGATCACCACGGCGGGCGCGGAACCGGCCTCAGCCGAACCTTCCCGCCATGCGCGGCGCGCTCGCGGCATCGAGCAGCGCGTGGCGCACCGCGAACGACGCCGCCTCCAGGCGCGAGTGCACGCCGAGTTTGGTGAGCAACGACTGCACGTGGGTGCGCACCGTCGTGGCCGACACCCCGAGCCGCTTGACCATCGCGGTCGTCCCCAGGCCCTCCACCAGCAGCGCGAGGCACTCCCGCTCCCGCGCGGTGAGGTGGGCCGCGAGCCGGTACGCGTCAGTCGTCTCGACCGACCGCTTCGGCCCCCGCCACGCGGGCACGTCGACGACGATCTCACCCGCGGCGACCCTCCGTATCGCGGCAGTGAGCGAGGCGACGCCGCGCGACTTGTGCACGTAACCCGATGCGCCGGACTCCAGTGCTCGCACCACCGCGTCACCGTCGTGGTCGGCGGTCAGCATGAGGACCTTCGTGCCCGTCCCTGCGGCGACGATCTCGCTGACGAGGTCGACACCGTCGCCGTCGGCGAAGTGCCGGTCGAGCACGCACACCTCCGGTCTTACCGCCTCGACCGTTCTCACCACGGCGGTCGCCTTGCTCACCACCGCTTGCACATCGAATCCCTGCTGCGTGAGCACCGCGTCGAGAGCGTCGACGAACACGACGTGGTCGTCACCGAGCACCAAATTGATCATCATCATTCCCCGTGACTTCGTCAACGGCACTGCGTTGGAGGATTGTCGGAAAGGTGAGGCGGACACGGGTTCCGTGCGGCTGCGCGGGCTGCACGTCCAGGCTTCCACCGGACGCCGTGGTCAAGCCGGTCACGATTCCCATGCCCATCGAGGACCATCCGTTCGGGCCGTTGCCGAACCCCGGTCCGTCGTCGGCGACGTCGATGACGACCTCGCGGCCTCCGGTCAGCGAAACCTGGACCCGTCCGGACGGGCCGGCGGCGCGCACGGCGTTGTCCACCACGTTCGTCACCACACGCCACAACACGGCCCCGTCGGTGTGCAGCGTCACCGGATCACCCGGAGACAGAACCACCGAGGTCTCGTGGGCCTGGTCCGCCAGCGTGATGATCTGGTTCACCAGACCGCGGACGGACACGCTCTCCGGCTTCGGCGTGTCCGACACCGCGTGTCTGATGTGGTCGAGCAGGCGCGTGGTCTCCTGCTCGATCAGGTCGACACGGCGCCGGGTCTCGGTGGACAGATCTGGGTCCCCGCGGACGGCCTCCACGAGATAGGACAGCGTGGCGAGGTCGTGACCGATGTCGTGGAGCAAGCCACGAAGAGCGAGCGTGCCGCGGGAGTCGGCGCTGCGTCGGCCGGGATTGCTTCTGCGGTCGCGAAACCAGACCATCGCGCCTCCCTTCGCCGGTTGTCACGGGCCGTGGCGAGGAGCGTCCGCTCGCGTTGACTGATGACACGACCGTGATGCCCCTGTTGGTGGGATCGCAGCAAACACCGAATGTGTTGCACCACTTGGTGTATTTGCTGAAACCGGGTTCGTTGGTCCGATTGCACTAGGGTCCAAGGACCCCAATTCGATGGGACTTCGTCCCGTCCGCCTACGACCGCCGTCCACAGAAGTGGTGTGCGCCAGCGCAGTCCACAATGGTCAGAGGAGCACGGCGAGGCAACCGCGTGGCCGGAAATGCCGCTCGGCTGCCTCGTGACACGTCTGCCTGTCGGGCGGGTTCCCATGCGCACGACGTAGGCCACCTCGTCATCCGAGATGACCCGGGGCACTGATCGGACTCCTAGCGTCGGAACGACACGGACCCCGACCACTTGGGCGGTCAGCGCATGGACCCCGAACGAGGTCAGGAGAATCCTGACAGCCGCGGGCGTGACGCGTGCACCGGCGGACGACGATCCTGGCGAACTCGCGCGGGTCTTGCCGCCACCGCACTGCTCATCGGGCAGGGCCTGACGGTGGCCACCGCTCCAACCGCACATTCGGCCACCACCACGGTGGTGTCACTCACGTTCGACGACGGATACGCGGACCAGATGAGCGCGGTCTCGATTCTGAACGAGCACGGGCTCAAGGGAACCTTCTACATCATCTCCGGCTCGATCGGCACGCCGGACTACTTGACCGAGGCAGACCTGCAGGGCATCGCAGAGAGCGGTCACGAAATCGGTGGCCACACGGTCACCCACCCGGACCTCACGACCCTGCCGGCCGACGAGGCGAAGCGCGAGATCTGCACGGGCCGGGCGACCCTGTCCAGCTGGGGTCACCGGATCACGTCGTTCGCCTACCCGTATTCGGCGTACAACGCAGAAGTCGAGCAACTCGTCGGACAGTGCGGGTACAACAGCGCGCGAACCCTTGGTGACATAGCGTCGTCGCACGGCTGCACCGGCTGCCCGACCGCAGGCACGATCCCTCCAGCGGACCCGTACAACATCCGCGCTCCGGACGACCACGACAACACCTGGACGCTCCAAGACATGCAGGATGTCGTGACGACGGCCGAGCGCACCGGCGGCTGGTTGCCGTTGACCTTCCACCGCATCTGCGACGACAACTGCGACAGGTTGTCCATCAGCACCACGATGCTGAACAGCTTCGTCTCGTGGCTCAAGACGCGTTCCACCAGGGGCACGGTGGTCAAGACGGTCGACCAGGTGATAGGCGGTCCGGCACACCCCGTCGTCACGGCATCACCCCTTGCACATGGCTGACCGGGCGGCCCGAGAGCGGGTGAGGAATCCGCCACCCCGACCCGTCGGCCTGATACTGCTGACAGCCGTCATCGGTGTGGCGTTGGTGGGCCGAGATGTCTTCACCTTCTCGGTCGGCAGCAACGAAGCGATCCAGACGTGGTCGACGATCTTCGTGGCGATCACGATCCAGGCCCTTCCGTTCCTGGGACTGGGTGTGATCGTCTCCGGGGCGATCGCAGCATTCGTCTCCGACCGCGTGATCCAGCGAACCCTCCCCCGAAGGCCGAGCGTCGCGGTTCCGGTCGCGGGAGTACTGGGTGCAGCACTGCCAGGCTGTGAGTGCGGTTCCGTACCCCTCGCGGGCCGACTCATGGCGCGAGGTGTGGCCCCGTCCGCGGCGTTGACGTTCATGCTGTCCTCGCCTGCGATCAATCCGGTCGTCCTGGTCGCCACGGCGGTGGCGTTTCCGCAGCAACCCGTGGTCGTTGTCGCCCGTTTCGCCGCCTCACTGTGCGCGGCCGTCGTCATCGGCTTGCTCTGGGCGCGTTGGGGGCGCGCCGAATGGCTCCAGGTGCCCAGAAGGGTGCACGCGCACGGCGATTCGCGGCTGCAGACCTTCCGTCTCACCGTGCAGTACGACTTCCTGCAGTCCGCGGGCTTCCTCGTGGTCGGCGGGTTCTTCGCGGCGACGCTCAACGTCGCTGTCGATCCGAGCTGGTCACTGACCGTCGCAGGCGTTCCCGTGGTGAGCGTTCTCGTGCTGGCCGTTTTGGCGGTGCTGCTCGCGGTGTGTTCCGAAGCAGACGCGTTCGTGGCAGCCAGCCTGACCGGATTCTCGTTGACGGCGAAGCTCGCCTTCATGGTTGTCGGACCTGCTGTGGACATCAAGCTGATAGTCATGCAGGCAGGCACCTTCGGTCGGCGGTTCGCGCTGCGATTCGCGTCGCTCACGTTCGTCGTCGCGGTTGCGATCGTGCTGCTCGTCGGAGGTTTGATCTTGTGATGCGGAACGCGGGCGCGGCGATCTTGGTCGTGGCGGGCGGAGTGGTGCTGCAGCTGACGCTGTTCGGGGAGTTTCAGAACTACGTGAAGGCCGGCCACCGACCCTGGCTGTTGGCGGTCGGTGCCGGAATGGTCCTGCTCGGCATCGCCGGGCTCGTCCACGAGATCCGCAACGCCGGCGTGTCGAAGGCTGCAGCCGGCAGCCGTGCCGTTGTTCGAACCCACGGGCCCTTCCGCACAGAGCTGAGCATCGACGACGCTCAGCACTCCGATGAAGCACATGACCACGCTCGGGTGCCAGGGGTTGCCTGGCTGCTGTGCGTCCCCGTCTTCCTGGTGCTCCTGGTGCCACCTCCCGCACTCGGTGCGTTCACCGCCGGTCGTAGCGGTGCGACGGTTCCCCAACCGTCCACAGCGAACTTCGACGCCCTGCCCCAGGGGGATCCGGTCCAGCTCCAGGTCCACGACTACGCCGAACGTGCTGTCTGGGACCGCGGGCGCACGTTGACAGGCAGGACCGTCGTTCTGACCGGGTTCGTCACGCCGAAACAAGAGGGCGGGTGGTACCTCACCCGCGTGCGGATCTCCTGTTGTGCCGCGGACTCGAAGAGCTATCTGATCGAAGCCCTCGGCACTTCCAGGGATTACCCGGCCAACACCTGGCTGCACGTCACGGGCAGATTCGCCCCCAGCACCACATCCGACCCCCATCTCGCAACAGCGCGGTTGGACGTCGTGAACGTGCTCCCGATCGAGCAACCCGAAGCCCCGTACGAACAGTGACAGCGGCCTGACCGCCGGCTTCGGCGGCAGACCGCCGCCTTGCAGGGGCCTCCACAACGCCGTCGGCCGGCCCCGTCCCGAAGGGCGAGGCCGGCCGATGAGGACACGAGTCCTGGTCAGTCGCCGCGTGCCGAACCCGCTGTGGCCGCAACTGCGGACCCGGCGCGGTGCGACCCGGCGCGATCGGACGGAGGTTTGCTGGATTTGTCCTTTCGCTTGCCGCCTGGGATGAGCTGGACCCGGCGGCGAGCGGCCAGGTCCTCGACCCAACCGAACATCAGGACAGCGACGACCGTGAGCCCTACGCCGGTGCCGAGCAGGGCTCCCTGGGAGTACCAGGCCAGTCGATCGTTGACCGGTACGGCCAAGGCGATTGCGATGTTGTGCCAGAGGTAGATGGTCATCGCGCGAGCGTTGATGACGGTGACCAGACGGCCGAGCACCGGCGTCCGGTCCAGCCAATCGAGGCGAGGCGACACCCGGAGGAACAGCAGCACGGCGCCGGCCGAGATCAACGCCTGCCCCAGCGGAATCTCGTTCAGGTCATAGCCCACGTCGGGAGCAGGATGCGTGAACGTCCACGCGCCGCCGAGCCCGAAGGCCAGGGCCGTGAGACCGATCAACACCAGTGGCCGCATCTTGCGCAGCATTCCCTCGCGGTGGGCGAAGCCGAGCATCCAGCAAGCAGCGAAGGTGAAGAAGTCGAGCAACCCGGGGCCGAACTGCCCGAAGTTCTGCAACGGCGAGCCGAGGAGCGCGTTGACAGCGACGACGCAGACCGGTGCGAGGATCGCGACCACCGGTCGCCGGCGGAACGCTCGCAGCATCAGCGGTGTCAGCAGCAGGAACCAGAGATAGGCGCGGATGTACCAGAGCACCGCCGTGGCGTCCGAGACCCACTTGCTGCCCGGTGGGTCCAGAAGGGGAAAGATCCAGAACAGCAAATCCTGCCACCTGAACGCACTGCCGCCGGCCACGCCCACCCATCCTCGCCAGAGCATCAGCGGGACGAGGATCAGCCCGAGCAACCACAGCGGTGGCAACAATCGACGCAACCGACTCCCGACGACGTCGACCGGAGCGCTCCGACGCATCGACTGGGCCATGAGCGAGCCACCGAGGGCGAACATCACGCCCATGGACGGATAGACCAAGCTCAACCAACCCGTCCCGAAGACGTGGTAGGCGACGACTCGGACCAATGCCGCAGCCCGCAGGAGGTCGAGCCACCGTTCGCGGTTCTTCGGCCGGGTGGCTGTTGTCAGCTTGGTCCCGGCAGGCTTGTTCTCGGCGCGCACGGGGAGAGGTGTAGCCGGGTCGGGCTGCGTGTCGACTGATCCGCTCCGCGGTTGACTCTGCACGGTGGCGACGGCGGATGCCGCGGACGGCTCGTGCGGCGTGGGCAGCAACGCGTCGAGACCGCCTACCCGGTGAAGCTTCTGCCAGCGCACCACCACACCGGACAGCGCGCTCACCACGGACTGCACCAACACCACGTACATCAGCTGCCGGTACATCAACTGCTGCACCGGGAACACCCACAGCGCTTCCTTCCGCTCGCCGTCCAGGTGGAAGGCGTAGGCGGCTCCGGCGAGTTGAATCACCAACATCCCCAGCCAGAGCAGGATCGTCATCGCCGGATCGAGGAAGAGCAGCCCGTAGACGAAGAGCAGGTCCACGAGGGGGGCCGACAACGGCAGCAGCACGTGGAACAGGATCAGGTGCGCCAGTCCGAACCTGCCGAGCCGGCCCGACGAACCCTTCTCGCACATCGCCCTGCGGTGCTTCCACACCGCTTGCATCGTCCCGTAGCTCCACCGGTACCGCTGGCGCCACAACTGTGCCAACGTGACGGGCGCCTCGGTCCAGGCGACGGCGTGCTCCTCGTACACCACTCGCCATCCCGCTCGGCCGAGCGCGATCGTGAGATCAGTGTCCTCGGCGAGGGTCTCCTCACTCAACCCACCGACATCGATCAAAGCACGGCGCCGGAACGCCCCGGCCGCGCCGGGGATGGTCGCGATGGATCCGAAGCTGTCCTGCACCCGGCGATCCACGTTGAACCCGACGACGTACTCGATGTGCTGCATGCGAGCGACGAGGCTGGACCTGTTGGCGACCTTGACATTGCCGGCGACCGCGCCGATCGCCGGGTCGGAGAAGGGCTGCACGATGCGGCGCACGGTGTCCTGCTCGAACACGGTGTCGCCGTCCATCATGATGACGAGTTCGTATCGTGCTGCGCGAATACCCGTGTTCAGTGCCGTCGATTTTCCGGTGTTGGCCTGCCGGATCACTCGGACACCCGGCAGAGCGAGCCCTTCGACGATGTCGGCGGTGCCGTCGGTCGACCCGTCGTCGACGACGATCACCTCCAGAGGGTGGTCGTTGGCCAGAATCGACCGGACGGTCGCCTCGATGTCCTCGCGTTCGTTGTAGGCGGGCACGATCACCGACACGGGTTCGGTGACCGGCGGGCCCCAACTCCAGTTCGGATCGTGACGCCGCTTCGCGTGTCGCCGGGCAACCGTCACCATCAGCACGAGCCGGAGCACGACCAGCGCACCGATGACGATCAAGATCCAGTACAGGACCGACAGGAAGGCCTCCGCGACGCCGATCGTCCCGAGGAGGGCCTTGCCGAGCAGCAAGTCGCGCCGGTTCGCCGGTTCGTTCGCCGACCGAAGGCCCGCACCGTCGGTCACGGTGGTGAAGCGGTAGCCCTGCCTCTGGAGCTCCGGGATGAGACGGTCCAGCGCAGCCACGGTCTGGGAACGGTCACCACCGGCGTCGTGGAGCAACACCACCGCGCTCTTGTTGTCGGTCGGATAGGAGTTCCGGACGATGGTGTCGACGCCGGGCCTCTTCCAGTCTTCGGTGTCGTCGTCGGTGAAGATGTTGACGTAACCGCGCTCGCCGCCTGCCTGGACGGTCTTGAAGCCGAGGTTGTCCAGCGACGACACTCCCGCCGAGAACGGAGGCCGCATGAGGTAGGTCGTCCTGCCGGTGGCACCGGCGATGACCAACTGCGTTTCGTCCAGCTCGCGGTTGAAGCGCCAACGGCTGACAACACCGAGATCGGGGTGGGAGAACGTGTGCACGCCCAGCTCCGAACCGGAGTCGTGGATCGCGCGAATGAGATCGGGATGGCGGGACGCCATCGAACCGACCACGAAGAAGGTGCCCGGCACACGGTGTTTCTGCAGGACCGCGAGCACTTGCGGTGTCCACGTCGGATCAGGGCCGTCGTCGAAGGTGAGAGCAATGGTCCCCGGCTTCAGCGGGCTCGACACGACGGGGTTGCGAGTCCCGTCGACGACCGAGCCACCCTCCAGGACCGATCGAGGCACCTGGTCGCTGCTGCCCTCGTCTCGTGCGCGGGCGTCGTTGCCGACTCGCGAGTTCGCGAAGCCGGAGACGACCAGGATGGCTGCGAACAGCACCAGCAGAACACCGGTGAACAACCACGATCTCGCGTGGCCAGTTCGCCGCTGCGGTGAAGATCTCGTCATTGCTCAACTCCCCCGGCGGGTCCGGGTGTTGTCGGGACACTGGTCGACGGCTTGGAGGTCACCGGCGGCTTGCTCACCGGCGGGTTCGTGGTCACCGGCGGCTTGCTCACCGGCGGGTTCGTGGTCACCGGCGGCTTGCTCACCGGCGGGTTCGTGGTCACCGGCGGCTTGCTCACCGGCGGGTTCGTGGTCACC
>DASYMV010000251.1:0-5900 GCA_036008865.1 Pseudonocardiaceae bacterium
CTCCACCCCGATGCCTCCGTCAGGAGACCAGGATGAGCGTTTCCCCCGTCATCACAAGGGACTTCGACGTCACCACACCGGACCTCGGGCCCTGCGGGTCGCGCTGGTGCGCGGACTGCGACGGCACCGGCTACGTGGACGCCGACGAGTGCCTCGTCTGCCGCGGCATCGGTTTCCTCGTCGCCGTCGAACCGGCGGTCACCGAACCGAGGTGACGGCGATGGCCACCACCACCGTCGGCGACGAGTTCCTCGCGGTCCTGTGCGCGGACGACGAGTTCGTGCGGGCGGAGTTCGACGCGATCATCGCGAACGCCTGGGACACGCCTGCGGAACCCGCCCCCGAACCTCCGCGAGTCCCGCCGGTCCGGCCCGACCTCCGGAGTGCTCACGCTCCGCGCTCCGAGGCGGTCGTCACGGACGCCGCGGCGCGGCAGCGCTCACCACCTCGGCGAGCCGGGCGATCTGATCCGGTCCCACCCGGCAGCAACCACCGATGAGGCGGGCGCCGGCCTCGATCCACGCGGACACCCGCTCCGGCTCGAACGCCGTGCGGCCGCGCCAGGTTCGAGCGCCGGCGTCCCATTCTTCGCCGCTGTTCGGGTAGACCACGACGGGCTTGCCGGTCGTGCGCGCGGCGATCCGCACCGCCTCGTCGACGTCGCCCGGCGAGCAGCAGTTCACACCCACGGCCACGACCTCGTCGACTCCGGCGGCGAGCCCGAATGCCTCCTCCAGTGGCTGGCCCGCCCTGGTCCTCGTTCCGTCGACCGTGAAGGACAGCCAGGCGGGCACGTCGAGGTCGGCCACCACGCGCAGCAGCGCCTCGGCCTCGTCCACGTCGGGAACGGTCTCGATCGCGAGGACGTCGGGGCGCGCCTGTGCGAGCACCTGCGCGCGCGGCCGGTGGAACCGTTCGAGCTCGGCCACGCTGAGCCCGTAACGGCCCCGGTACTCCGATCCATCGGCGAGCATCGCCCCGTACGGGCCGATCGACGCCGCCGTCCACAGTGGACGTTGACCCGGAGTGCGCTCCGCGGCCCTCCGTGCGAGGTCGACGCTGCGCCGCAGCAGGCGCACCGTCTCGTCGGTGCCCAAGCCGCAGCGCGAGAAGCCCTCGAAGGTCGCCTGGTAGCTCGAGGTGATCACCACGCTCGCCCCGGCGTCGAGGTACACCTGGTGAGCGTCCACGATCGCCGCAGGATCGTCGCGCAGCAGTCGCGCCGTCCACAGCGGGTTCGACAGATCGTGCCCACAGGCGGCGAGTTGGTTCGACAGTCCGCCGTCGAGCACGACCGGCCCTGCGGCCAGCGTCGCGCTCAGCGACGGCATTACGCGCTCGGCTCTTCGGGTGAAATTTGCGTATCGCTGCCCGCGCAGCTCGCGAGGTGGATGGACAGTGCTCTGACCACAGCTTCTTCGCTGAAGGCATGAACACGCGCCACCCCGCACCAAGGGCAGGTGCGCTGGAAGGACGCCGTAGTACTCATACATTCGGGTGTAGTTGCACTATTCGCCAAAAGTCAACCCGGGGTGGGATTTCCCACGGGACCTCGGCGATAACCCCGTGTTCACATTATCGTCACGGAACCCCCGACGATCTCGGGATGCTCTCGCGCGACCTCGGGTCCCGCCACCCGGGTCCCACGAGCGCACGCGCCTCGCACAACGGTGTGCGGATCCAGCCCGTTCCCAGGGCTTCTTCTCCTGTCGCCCAGGCGACACCACCACCGATCCCACCGCTGCCGATGCACGTCCGGACGAGCGACGAGACCAGGGAGGGCCGCTAGCTGTGACCCACCATCAGAAGGATTCCCGCCGAGCAGAAGGCCTCTACGACGCACGGCACGAGCACGACGCGTGCGGCGTCGCGTTCGTCGCCGACCTTGCGGGGCGGAGAAACCACGACATCGTCGCGAAGGCGCTCGTGGCCCTGCGCAACCTCGAGCACCGCGGCGCACGCGGCGCGGAGCCCGACACCGGTGACGGCGCAGGCATCCTCATCCAGGTACCGGACGACTTCTACCGCGAGGTCACCGCGTTCGACCTGCCCGAGCCTGGCGGTTACGTCGTCGGCACGGCGTTCCTCCCGGTCGACGCGGACGCCCGCACCGAGGCCGTGGCCACCGTCGAGCGCATCGCCGCCGACGAGGGCGCGCGCGTGCTGGGCTGGCGCGAGTTGCCCGTCGACACCGAGCACGTGGGACCGACGGCCGCGACGACCATGCCCCGTTTCAGCCAGTTGTTCCTCGCTCCCGAGGACAACGCGCTGAGCGACCTCGCCCTGGAGCGACTGGCCTTCGTCGTCCGCAAGCGCGCCGAGCGCGCGACGGACGTGTACTTCCCGAGCCTGTCGGCCCGGACCGTCGTCTACAAGGGAATGCTGACCGAGCCGCAGGTCGAGCGGTTCTTCCCCGACCTGACCGACGAGCGCGTCACGTCGTCGATCGGCCTCGTGCACTCCCGCTTCTCCACCAACACGTTCCCGTCGTGGCCCCTGGCACACCCCTACCGCTACGTGGCGCACAACGGTGAGATCAACACGCTGCGGGGCAACCGGAACTGGATGGACGCGCGCGAGTCGATGCTCGCCTCCGGCCTGATCCCCGGTGACCTGGAGCGGATCTTCCCGATCATCACGCGGGACGCGAGCGACTCCGCCTCGTTCGACGAGGTGCTCGAACTGCTCCATCTGGGCGGACGCCCGCTGCCCCACGCGGTGCTGATGATGATCCCCGAGGCGTGGGAGAACCACGAGGAGATGGACCCGGCCCGCCGGGCCTTCTACGAGTTCCACTCGACTCTCATGGAGCCGTGGGACGGCCCCGCCCTCGTCTCGTTCACCGACGGCACGATCATCGGTGCAGTGCTCGACCGCAACGGCCTGCGTCCCGCCCGGTACTGGGTGACCGAGGACGGCCTCGTCGTCCTGGGCAGCGAGGCCGGCGTGCTGGAGTTCGACCCGGCCACGATCGTCCGCAAGGGCAGGCTCGAACCGGGTCGCATGTTCCTCGTCGACACCGCCGAGGGCCGGATCATCGACGACGAGGAGATCAAGGGGCAGCTCGCCGCGGAGCACCCGTACTCCGAGTGGGTCGACGCCGGTCTGGTCCACCTCGACGACCTGCCCGAGCGGGAGCGCGAGGTGCCCACGCACGCGTCGCTGGTGCGACGGCAGCAGGCGTTCGGCTACACCGAGGAGGAGCTGAACCTCCTGCTGCGTCCGATGGGGACCTCGGCTGCGGAGCCGATCGGTTCGATGGGCAACGACGCCCCGTTCGCGCCGCTGTCGAACCGCTCGCGCGGGCTGTTCGACTACTTCACGCAACTGTTCGCGCAGGTGACCAATCCGCCGCTGGACTCGATCCGCGAAGAGCTGATCACCTCGCTGCAAGCCACCATCGGCGCGGAGCCGAACCTGTTGGAACCGGGTGCGGACTCGTGCCGCCGGATCACGCTGCCGTTCCCCGTCCTGGACAACGACGAGCTCGCGAAGATCGTGCACGTCAACGACGACGGTGATCTGTCCGAGTTCCAGGCCCACACGGTGCACGGCACCTACGAGGTGCGGGGTGGCGGCGAGGCGCTGCTGCGCAGGCTGGACGAGATCCGCGCGGAGGTGTCCGCCGCAATCCGCGACGGCGCGCGGTTGATCGTGTTGTCCGACCGCGGGGTGGACGCCGAGCAGGCGCCGATCCCGTCGCTGCTGTTGACCGGTGCGGTGCACCACCACCTGGTCCGCGAGAAGACCCGCACGCAGGTCGGGCTGATCGTGGAGTCGGGTGACGCCCGCGAGGTGCACCACATCGCGCTGCTGATCGGCTACGGCGCGGCCGCGGTGAACCCGTACCTGGCGATGGCGACGGTGGAGGAACTCGCCGAGCGCGGCGACCTCGGTGACGTCGACGCCAAGCACGCCACCCGCAACCTGATCAAGGCCCTGGGCAAGGGCGTGCGCAAGACCATGTCGAAGATGGGCGTCTCCACGGTCGCCTCGTACACCGGCGCGCAGATCTTCGAGGCCATCGGCCTCGGTGACGAGGTCATCGACACCTGCTTCACGGGCACCACCTCGCGGCTCGGCGGCGTCGGTTTCGACGTGCTGGCAGAGGAGGTCGCGAAGCGTCACCGCAAGGCGTTCCCCGCCGACGGTGTGCGCGCGAGCCACCGCGACCTCGACACCGGCGGTGACTACCAGTGGCGCCGCGAGGGCGAGGCACACCTGTTCAACCCGCAGACGGTGTTCAAGCTGCAGCACTCGACGCGGTCCGGACGCTACGAGGTGTTCAAGGAGTACACCCGCTACGTCGACGACCAGTCCGAGAGGCTGATGACGCTGCGGGGCCTGTTCGCCTTCAAGGAGGGCGTGCGGCCGCCCGTGCCGATCGACGAGGTCGAGCCGGTCTCCGACATCGTCAAGCGCTTCGCCACCGGCGCGATCTCCTACGGCTCCATCTCCAAGGAGATGCACGAGGTCCTCGCGATCGCGATGAACCGGCTGGGCGGCAAGTCCAACACCGGTGAAGGTGGCGAGGACTCCGACCGGTTCACCGCCGACGCCAACGGCGACCTGCGCCGCTCGGCGATCAAGCAGGTGGCATCCGGCCGGTTCGGCGTCACCAGCGAATACCTCGTCAACGCCGACGACATCCAGATCAAGATGGCGCAGGGCGCGAAGCCGGGTGAGGGCGGTCAGCTGCCGGGCACGAAGGTGTACCCGTGGATCGCCAAGACCCGGCACTCCACGCCGGGCGTCGGGCTGATCTCTCCTCCTCCGCACCACGACATCTACTCCATCGAGGACCTGGCGCAGCTGATCCACGACCTCAAGAACGCCAACCCCTCGGCGCGGATCCACGTCAAGCTGGTGTCCGAGGTCGGTGTCGGCACGGTCGCGGCCGGTGTGTCGAAGGCGCACGCGGACGTCGTGCTGATCTCGGGTCACGACGGCGGAACGGGTGCCTCTCCCCTGTCTTCGATCAAGCACGCGGGTGGTCCGTGGGAGCTGGGTCTCGCCGAGACGCAGCAGACGTTGCTGCGGAACCGTCTGCGCGACCGGATCGTGGTGCAGACCGACGGCCAGCTCAAGACCGGGCGCGACGTGATGATCGCGGCGCTGCTCGGTGCGGAGGAGTTCGGCTTCGCCACCGCACCGCTCGTGGTGTCCGGCTGCATCATGATGCGGGTCTGCCACCTCGACACGTGCCCGGTCGGTGTGGCCACGCAGAACCCGGTGTTGCGCGAGAAGTTCAACGGCAAGGCCGAGTACGTCGTGAACTTCTTCGAGTTCATCGCGCAGGAGGTCCGCGAGCACCTCGCGGCACTCGGCTTCCGCACGCTGGCGGAGGCGATCGGCCAGGCCGACCTCCTCGACACCCGCACAGCGGTCGAGCACTGGAAGGCAGCGGGACTCGACCTCTCGCCGATCTTCCACGTGCCTGAGCTCGAACCGCGTGCGTCGCGGCACCAGATCACGACGCAGGACCACGGTCTGGAGAAGGCCCTGGACAACACGCTCATCCAGCTCGCTGAGGGCGCGCTCGCCTCCGGCGACCGGGTGCGGCTGGAACTGCCGGTGCGCAACGTCAACCGCACAGTCGGCACGATGCTCGGTTCCGAGCTGACCAAGCGCTGGGGTGGTGAGGGACTGCCGGACGACACCATCGACATCACCTTCACCGGCACCGCCGGGCAGTCGTTCGGCGCGTTCGTGCCCAAGGGGATCACGTTGCGGCTGATCGGTGACGGCAACGACTACGTCGCCAAGGGCCTGTCCGGTGGCCGGATCACCGTCCGGCCGAACCCGGACGCGTCCTTCGCCGCCGAGCAGAACGTCATCGCCGGCAACGTGATCGGCTACGGTGCGACCAGCGGCGAGATCTTCCTGCGCGGCAAGGTCGG
>DASYMV010000252.1:0-9103 GCA_036008865.1 Pseudonocardiaceae bacterium
TTCCGAACATCCAGTGCGGGTGGCGGTGGCAGCGGTCCCGCACCTTCTCCAGCCGCGCCGTCCACTTCTGCCTGAAGGGCGACATCTGCTTGTCGGGCCTGGCCTTGCGGTGCAGGAACTTCGGCAGGTGCAGCGAACCGCGGGCGGCGAGGAAGTACACCAGCTTCCCGATCACCTGACCGGCCGCCACGGCCGCTCCGATGAGCCAGCACGAGATGTGCGGCTGCTGCGTCACCAGGCCCAGGACGAAGAGTTCGATGCTGACCAAGGGCATGATCGCGGAACTCACGGCGACACCGAACGTCAAGCACAACCACGCGACCATCTTGTCGAGGCTAGCAACTTCAGCCGTGCAGGGGTGAGGAAAGACTTCCGGACACCCGGATCTCCCGCAGTGGCCTGCCTCCCGCGTCCAACGTCCTCACCGTCCCGTCGGGCGTCCAGCCCGCCGATCCGTAGAAGCTCGTGGAGGCCTTGTCGGCCTCGGGGATCCACGCGACGCCGCGGGTCGCACCGTCCTCGCGCAAGTGCTCGGTCACCGCGGCGAGCAGCCTTCCACCGTGCCCGCGACGGCCCCAGCGCGGCTCGACCAGCAGGGTTCCGATCAGCGCCGTGGTCGACGCGTCCTCGGGCACCCGACCGTCCGCCGCCGTGACTTCCGGTTCCGGTGCACGCCCCGCCACGCAGAACCCGACGGTCCACTCGCCCTCCGTCGCGACGAAGACGGTGCCCTCCTCGACGGCATCCCGCCACGCCTGCTCGTTGTCCAGCGCGTCCAGGACTTCCGCGGGCAGCAGTTCCGCGTACGCGGTGCGCCAGGTGTCGCGCTGGATGCGGGCGATCTCGGCGACGTCACTGGGAGCGGCGGGTCGGACGGCAGCATCGGCCATGCGCAGAACCTAGTCGCCGAGATGTCCGGTCCTTGCGGGTGGTTGGCCGGAACTCGCGCGTGCATTTCCGTTAGGCATGGCAACGTTCTCCGGGTGAGCGCGAGATGGTCGGCCTGGGCGGCGCTGGGTGTCGTGTACGTGGTCTGGGGTTCCACCTACCTCGGCATCCGTTTCGCCATCGAATCGATGCCCCCGCTGTTGTCCGCCGGTACTCGGTTCTTGGTCGGTGGTGTGGTGCTCGGCTCACTGGTGCTCCTGTTCGCCGGACGACGCGGCCTGCGGATGACACGTGCGCAGTTCGGCTCCGCGGCCCTGCTCGGCCTGCTGCTTCCGGCGTGTGGCAACGGCTTGGTGACGGTGGCGGAGCAGCACATCCCGTCCGGCCTCGCCGCGCTGCTCGTGGCCTGCGTTCCGCTCTACGTCGTGTTGCTGCGCAGGTCGTCGGGTGAGCGGCCGCCGCCGGTCACCTTCATCGGTGTGGCGTTCGGCCTCGGTGGGCTCGCACTGCTGCTCCTGCTCGGCCGGTCGGAAGGCGGCACGCAGGGCACGGCGTGGTGGGGGCCGTGGCTCGTGCTGCTGGCCGCGCTCGGCTGGGCGACCGGCTCGTTCGCCAGCACCAAGCTCCCCGTGCCCGCGAACCCGTTCGCGCTGTCGGCGGTGGAGATGGTGGCGGGTGGTGCGGTGCTGACGCTGGGCGGGCTCTTCACCGGCGAGCACCTGGACCTCGCGGCCGTGACCACGAGTTCGTGGATCGCGTGGGGTTACCTGGTGGTGTTCGGGTCACTGCTGGCGTTCAGCTCGTACGTGTTCGTGCTGGGCGAGCTGCCGGTGTCGACGGTCGCGACCTACGCCTACGTCAACCCGGTCATCGCGGTGCTGCTCGGTGTGGTGTTCGCGGGCGAGCGGTTCGGTCTCGCCCAGCTCGCCGGGGGAGCCCTGGTGCTGCTGGCCGTCGTGCTCGTCGTGCGTGCCGAACGCCGTCCGCGCACGGTCGAGCGCGAACTCGTCCGCGCCTGACCCGCGAGTCGGTCCCTCTCAAGCAGTCCGCGGCTGGGTGACCACGAGCAGCACGGCGTCGAGCAAGCGCCACCAGTCGGCCTCTGCGAGCTCTCCGCCCACCGCCGCGGCCAGGTGCGCCAGCGCGCGCACGAGATCTGCGGAGAACTCCTGCGGATCGCGGTGCAGGTGCTCGGCGAGCACCTGCACGTCGTGCCGGAAGCGGCGCGTGCGGCTCAGCCGGACCAGGGACGGCGGTGTCGCCACCGCGCCGTCCTCGGCCGGTGCCCCGAAGGCGATCGTCAGATCGGTGCCCAGCGCAGCGGCAAGGCGGCCCAGTGCGCCTGTGGTCGGGTTGCCGCGCCCGTTCTCCAGGTTGGCGACGTACGGCACCGACAGACCGGCGTCGGCCGCCACCGAGGCCACCGTCCGACCGGCGGCGGTGCGCAGCGCCCTCAACTGACGTCCCAGTTGCTCCACAACGAAATACTATCTTGACAAGACACTCAGAAGAAATACTGTCCTGGAGGAATTGGGGGCGGTATGTGGAAGGTGTTGCGCGTACGGGACTTCCGGCTGTTGTGGAGTGCTCGTCTCGTCAGCCTGCTCGGCTCGTGGCTGCTGGTGATCGCCGTACCCGCGCACGTCCTCCACGTCACGGTTCGACGCTCGCGGCCGGGCTGACCTTGGCCGCCGAGTACCTGCCTCAAGTCGTGCTCGGGCCGTTCGCCGGCGTGCTCGCCGACCGCCGGGACCGCAGACGGCTGATGCTCGCCACGGACCTGTTCCACGCGGGCTCCGGTTCGTCCGGTCCCACCGGATCGCACGAGCCCTGCTGGTGATCACCACGGCCTTCTTCGCCGCCAACGCCTGCCTCAGCGCGCTCCTCGTGCCGTTCGGTGTCGAACACCCCGGCGGCAGCACGCAGACCGGCTTCCTGCTCTCCGCGCTCGGAGTGGGCTTCCTGCTCGGTGCCCCGCTCGGCCGTCTGCTGGTCGACCACGTCGGGTTGAGGCACCTTCTGGTGGCCGGCCACATCGCGACCGCGGGCGCTTTCCTCCTGCTCTTCAACGCTCCGTCGCTCGTCGCGGGCGCGCTCGTAGGCGTCTTCGGCTCCACGACGCTCATCGCGCCCCGGACCGCCCTGCAGCGGATCACGCCCAACGCCGTGCTCGGGCAGGTGAGCGCCGTCTTCTTCACCGCCGAAGCCGTCGCGACCCTCGGCGGTGCTGTGATCGGACCCGTGGTCGCGCAGGTCACGTCGCTCCGGGGGACCCGCAACGCCGCCAGCGGCGTCACGCTCGCCGTCGGCGTGCTCGGCCACGTGCTGCTGCCATCCGGAACTGTCGGTCGTTCGTGGGAGCATCCCCGTCGTGCAGACGATGAGTCCGGCGGTCGCGCGGCGGGTCGCGCTGGCCGCCCAGGGGTTCGCTGATCCTCGGCCCGGCTCGCCGCCGAGTCGGCGGCACCTGCGGCGCGTGCTGTCGCGCGTCCAGCTCTTCCAGCTCGATTCCGTCAACGTCGCCGTGCGCGCGCACTACATGCCCCTGTTCAGCCGCGTGGGCTCGTACGCACCAGAACTGGTCGACTCCGCGGCGTGGTCGCACACCCCCGGGAGGCCGCGCCTGCTGGTCGAGTACTGGGCGCACGAAGCGAGCCTCGTGCCGGTGGCGGACTGGCCGCTGCTGCACTCCGGGGCCAAGAAGCCGGGCTGGTGGCGCAACTACGGCCACATCGCGGAGCGAGAGCCGCAGCTGGTCGAGGACCTGCTGGCGGCGGTGAAGGAGCTCGGCCCGGTGGGCGCGGGCGCGCTGGAGCGAGCGCTGGGGGGCGAAGGGCCGCGGTCCAAGGGGCCTTGGTGGGACCGCTCCGAGGTGAAGCGCCTGTGCGAGTGGTTGTTCGGCGCGGGCGTGCTGACCACCGGCACGCGCAAGAGCTTCGAGCGGCTCTACGACCTCACCGAGCGCGTGCTGCCACCTGAGGTGCTGTCGAGGAAGGTCGACGCGGCGGAAGGCGCGCGCGAACTCGTCACCCGCGCGGCGGTCGCGATGGGCGTGGCGACGGAGCCGGACCTGCGCGACTACTACCGCTTGCAGCCGGGCCACAGCCGGCGCGCGGTGGCCGAACTCGTCGACGCCGGGGTTCTGGAACCGGTGCAGGTGACCGGGTGGAGCGCGCCGGCGTACCGGCACGTCCAGGCGCGTGTGCCGAGGAAGATCACCGGGCGGGCGCTGCTGTGCCCCTTCGACCCGCTGATCTGGGAACGCGCCCGCACCGAACGGATCTTCGACTTCCGGTACCGCATCGAGATCTACGTGCCGGAGTCCGAGCGGGTCCACGGTTACTACGTGTTCCCGTTCCTGCTCGACGGTGAACTGGTCGCCAGGGTCGACCTGAAGGCCGATCGCGCGGCAGGCGCACTGCGGGTGCAAAGCGCCTTCGCGCAGAGCGCTGACCACAGCCGCGTGGCGGTGGAGCTGGCGGCGGAACTGCGGCACATGGCGGACTGGCTGGAGCTCGACGACGTCGTGGTGACCCAGCGCGGGGACCTCGCCCCCGCGCTGGGTGCCGCGACAGGCCTCAGCTCGATGACGTCGTGACCACCGCGTCCCCGCTGCCGGTGCGGCCGGTGATGAAGAGCGCGGGCTCGGTGGCGGGCGGGCGGCTCGACACCTCCAGCTCGCTGCGGGCCTGACCCGAGCCGGACGACAGGTCCACCTGGGCCGCGACACCGGGTCGGATGCCGATGCGGAGTTCGCCGGACCCGGTGGCCATCTGGAGCTTCCCGGACGCCGCGTCGGCGACGGTGACGTCACCGCTGCCGGTACGCGCCTGGACGTCGCCCTGCACAGCGCCGAGCCACACGTCGCCCGTGCCGGTGAGCAGGATGGTGTTGCCGCCGATCGAGGACACCTCGAGGTCTCCGCTGCCGGTCTTGGCGCGCAGGCCACCCACCATGGGGCCCAGCCGCACCGCACCGGAACCGGAGTTGACCTCGGCCGCCGACTCGGCCCGATCCGCGGACACCTCGCCCGTGTCGGTATTCAGCTCCAGCCTTCCCGCCGGACCGGTGATGGTGACGTCGGCCGACCCGGTGCGCGTCGAGACGTGCGAACCGCTGGGCGCCCGCACGATCACGGCGAGGGGGATCGCTCGCAGCGGGAGTGCCTTGGACGACTGCACGCGCAACCGCTGACCGGTCAGGTCGAGGCGCATCTGGCGCACCGCCTCGACGGGACCCCCACCGCCCGGCACCTGCTGCGCCGCACCGAACTGGTCGCTGACCCAGCTCAGCAGTCCGTTGAGGCCGTCGGTCCACGAACTGCTCGCGTTCGGGTCGTGCCGCACCTCGACGTGCACTCCCGGCTCGTCGACCAGGTGCACCTGCACGCGGCCGCTCATCAGCGTCACGTCGATCTCGACGACTCCGTCGACCTCGAAGCTCTGCTGACGGACCACATCGGACTCGGATTCCGCCATCGTCATCTCCCCCTCAGCCCTGTACCCAGCCGCGCACGCGGGACTTGCCCCCGGCGCCCTTCTCGTGTCCCCGGTCGCCCTCGCCCCACGTGCCGGCCCAGCCCTTGCCCTTGCCCCGCCCCTGAAGCGCGCCCTGGACCGCTTGGGAGACGAAGGTGTTGAGCGAGACGCCCTGCGCGGCGGCGGCCTGCTCCGCCTTGCCCTTGAGCTCCTCGACGAGACGCAGCGTCATCCGACTGATGTCACCCGCGGGCTCACCGGCGGGCGGTGGCGGCGGAACGTCCCGGTGGTCCGGTCCGTGGTCGTGGGGGTTCGTGTAGGTGACGACCACCCGCACGTCCCGCCCGTCCAACCGGACCTCGACCACGCGGTCCTCCAGCGAGGCAGTCACCTCGGCTGCCAGGTCGGACAGGGCGTTCATGATCGCCAACCGAGCGGCGGGCTCGAGTGCGGCGGACAGCACGGCGGCCGTGCGCCGGGTCTGGTCGTCCCCGGCGGATGCGGCTGTCGCGAGGTCCTCGCGCAGTGACGCGGTGTACGGAGTGAGATCCATGACACCACTATGACGTCACTGGTGACGTCAGTCAATGTGTCATGTGATGTCATGACCGAGATCGTGCCTGCGCCGAACCCACTGCCACGGGTTGGGCCGGTGGTATGAAGCCCGGCTAGGCTCGCGGCGTATCGGAAGTGGAGAAAGGGGCCGGTCATCGTGGCCGAGACGGTGTCGCCGAAGGTGCAGTTGATCGCGAAGACGGAGTTCTTCCCGCCGTCGGACGTTCCGTGGTCCACCGACTCCGACGGAGGTGAGGCGCTGGCGGAGTTCGCCGGTCGCGCGTGCTACCAGTCGTGGACGAAGCCCAACCCCGCCACGGCGACGAACGCCGGGTACATCCGGCACATCATCGAGGTGGGGCACCTCTCCGTGCTCGAGCACGGCTCGGTGAGCTTCTACATCACCGGTATCTCGCGCTCGCTCACCCACGAGCTGATCCGCCACCGGCACTTCTCCTACTCCCAGCTGTCCCAGCGCTACGTGCCCGAGCGCGACGCGGCCATGGTGGAGCCCGAGGTGATCGCCTCCGACCCCGAACTGCACGCGAAGTTCCTCGCCGTGGCAGAGGCCGGAGTCGCCGCGTACAACGAGCTGCTCGCGGGACTGGAGAAGAAGTTCTCCGACGTGCCCAGCGCGACGCTGCGCCGCAAGCAGGCCCGTCAGGCCGCGCGTGCGGTGCTCCCCAACGCGACCGAGACCCGCATCGTGGTGACCGGCAACTACCGCGCGTGGCGTCACTTCGTCGCCATGCGGGCGACCGAGCACGCCGACGTGGAGATCCGCGAGCTGGCCGTGGAGTGCCTGCGCCAGCTGCAGAAGGCCGCTCCGAACGTCTTCGCCGACTTCTCGATCTCCTCGCTGCCGGACGGCACCGAGGTCGCGTCCAGTCCACTGGTCAACGAAGGCTGATGGCATGAAGCGCCTGATCGTCGACGTCCAGCCAGGTGAGTACACCGTCGCTCGGCTGGACGCCGGCGCGGCGGTGCCGGCAGGTTTTCTCGACCAGCCCGGCCTGGTCTCGGTGACCAGGACCTCGGTCGAACTGTCGATCGTCTGTCCCAGCGAAGGCGCACCGCAGGTGGAGGCGTCGCAGGCGGGCTGGCGCCTGCTCACCGTGCGAGGGCCGTTGGAGTTCACGCTCACGGGCATCATGGCCGCGCTGTCCGGTGAGCTCGCCGCCGCCGGGGTGTCGCTGTTCGCGATGTCGACCTACGACACCGACCACCTGCTGGTGAAGGCGTTCGACCTGGATCGGGCCGTGCTCGCGCTGCGCACCGCGGGCCACGAGGTCCCCGACCCGGTGTTCGACTGAGTCCGACGAAACCGAAGGGCACGTCCGCAGGTCGTGACGAAGCGTCGTTCGCCTCAGGCGGGATCGACCACGACGACGAGGCCGACGCTCGACAAGTCCGTGGTCGTCAAGAAGTCTTGATCGTCGCGTAGGTTGGTCCCATGGGTGTCGCGCGTGAGGAACGCAGGCTGCTGGCGGACCTGATGACCGATCTCGGTCCCAACGCCCCGACGCTGTGCGACCCCTGGCGCACCAAGGACCTCGCCGCCCACCTGGTGCTCCGGGAGCGCCGGCTCGACGCCGCTCCCGGCATCGTGCTGAAGCCGCTTTCGGGCTACACGCAGCGCGTCCAGGACGGCCTGGCCGCGAAGCCGTGGCCGGAGCTGCTCGACCAGCTGCGGGAAGGCCCCCCGTTCTGGTCGCCGTACTCGATCGGACCGGTCGATCAGCTGGTGAACAGCGCAGAGTTCTTCGTCCACCACGAGGACGTCCGCCGCGCGGGGGAGGGCTGGGAACCGCGTTCTCCCGACCCCGAGAGGGATGCCGTGCTGTGGAAGACCCTGCGGACCGCAGCTCGCATCAGCTACCGCAACAGCCCCGTCGGTGTCGTCCTGCGCCGCCCGGACGGAGCCGCGGTCACGGCCAGAGCGGGGCGCGATCCGGTCGTGCTGACCGGTCAGGTGGGCGAGTTGGTGATGCACGCCTTCGGGCGTGACGCGACCCGGATCGATTTCGACGGGACGGCCGACGCGGTGGCAGTGGTGCGATCACTGAACCGGAGCATGTAGGCACTGGTAGCTGACCGTCACGCGGTAGCGTTTGAGGCATGACCGGATGTCCAACCGCCTCGCCCGGCCGCCCGTTCGGCCGCGTGCTCACAGCCATGGTCACACCTTTCGACGTCAACGGCGCCGTGGACCTGGACAAGGCGCAGCAGCTCGCGAAATACCTGGTCGGGCTGGGCAACGACGGTCTCGTCGTCAACGGCACCACGGGCGAGAGCCCGACCACGACCGACGCCGAGAAGGCCGATCTCATCCGGGCGATCGTCGAGGCGGTGGGTGATCGCGCGACCGTGATCGCCGGTGCCGGGAGCTACGACACCGCGCACAGCGTGCACTCGATCCAGGAGGCGCAGAAGTCGGGCGCCCACGGTGCGCTCGTGGTGACCCCGTACTACTCCCGGCCCTCCCAGGCCGGGCTGCTCGCTCACTTCAGGGCGGTCGCCGACGCCTCGGACCTGCCGGTGATGCTCTACGACATCCCACCGCGCTCCATCGTGCCGATCGAAGTGGACACCCTGCTGCGGCTCGCCGAGCATCCGCGGATCCTGGCCGTCAAGGACGCCAAGGGCGATCTGCACGCGGCCAGCCGGGTGATGGCCGCGACGGACCTGGCCTACTACTCGGGTGACGACCCGCTCAACCTGCCCTGGCTGTCAGTCGGCGCCGTCGGCTTCGTCAGCGTGACCGGCCACGTCGCGGCCGACCACCTGCGCGCGATGCTCGACGCGTTCGAGGGCGGTGACGTGGTCGGTGCGCGAACGATCAACGAGTCGCTGCTTCCGCTACTGCGGCCGTTCCGCTGCATGCCAGGCGTGACCTACACCAAGGCGGCACTTCGCCTTCGCGGACTGGACGTCGGTGATCCACGTCTGCCGCTCGTGCCCGCCACCGAGGAGGACATCAACGTGATCGCAACCGAACTCGCCGCCGCCGGCATTTCGCTGGGGGTGCCCGCATGACGCCACCCCTGTCGCCACCTGGGCCGCTGCCCGAAGGCGGTATGCGGATCGTCGCCCTCGGGGGGATCGGCGAGATCGGTCGCAACATGACGGTGTTCGAGCACGCCGGGCGGCTGCTCATCGTCGACTGCGGCGTGCTCTTCCCC
>DASYMV010000253.1:0-10191 GCA_036008865.1 Pseudonocardiaceae bacterium
AATCCAGGATGCGCCGGCGAATACTTCGAACAGGTGTTTGATCTGAGCGTGAAGTGCGACTACCGTCGAACGTGAAGATCGACGGACAGCCGGCCTGGGCGACTCAGACCGGTGAGGAGGCAAGCACCGTGGCACGCAAGACCACCGAGGACCGGGACACCGCGACCGAGGGCGGTGCGGCTCCGGATCTGCGCGCGGTCCCCGAGTCCGCGGAGATCGGCGGGAACGCGGGCCTGACGCTGCGCCAGCGCAAGGTCCTCGACGTCATCAGGGACTGGCTGGACCGGTTCGGCTATCCGCCCAGCGTCCGCGAGATCGGCGAGGCCGTCGGGCTGACCTCGACCTCGTCCGTCGCGCACCAGTTGCGCGCGCTGGAGCGCAAGGGCTACCTGCGTCGCGACCCGAACCGCCCACGCGCCGTGGGCGTGCTGCCGATGGACATCGACGCGGGCATGCATCCCAGCTCGAAGCCGACCCCTGCGTACGTCCCCATGGTGGGCCGGATCGCGGCCGGTGGACCGATCCTCGCCGAGGAGTCGATCGAGGACGTGTTCCCGCTGCCGAGGGAGATCGTCGGCGAAGGCGAACTGTTCCTGCTCAAGGTCGTCGGCGACTCGATGGTCGATGCGGCGATAACAGATGGCGACTGGGTGGTCGTCCGCCAGCAGCCGACGGCGGAGAACGGCGACGTGGTGGCTGCGATGATCGACGGCGAAGCCACGGTGAAGACTTTCAAGCGCCGTGACGACCACGTGTGGTTGATGCCGCACAACGAGGCCTACGAGCCCATCCTCGGCGACGAGGCGAGCATCCTCGGCAAGGTCGTGGCCGTCATGCGCCGCCTCTGACAAGCGTTGTGCGCACGTGATGCGCGGTTTCGCGCGTCACGTGCGCGAAGCGTCCTCACCTGCGGCGTCGGAGCCTGCGGGAGAACAGCACCACGAGCGCACTGGTGACGACCACGCCTGCGACGGCCGGCCAGGGCTTGGACGAGTTGTCCTGCTGAGGTGCCGGCGTCGGGAGCAGGGGTGTTGTGGTCGGCACCGGGGCAGGTGCCGGAGGTTTCGGGGCGGCCAGCGCGGCAGCGCCGGCCACCGCGCGAATCCCTGACGACGCTCCCTGTCCGAACTCGGAACCGGAGATCAGGGTTCCGTCCGGTTCGAAGGCGATCGCCTCGCCCTGGGTTTCGTCGGGCAACGGGACGCGGACCGGGTCCGAGGTCAGCGCGGCCGGCAGATCCCCGTTCGCCACGGGGAACAGGTATGCGTCGTTGTAGGTCCGCAACGCCACGACAGAACCATCCGCGCTCACCGCGGCGCCGGTGACGACCCGCGAGCCGATCGAACCGGCCACGGGCCCACCGGGGGTGTCGGTGCTTCGGATGGACACCGAGGCGACCTTCTCCAGCGGGGTGGGAGACTGCTCGCTGAGCTCCCCCACCGGCCGGTACACCAGAGCGGATCCGATCGGCTCCTTGGTGATGACGTAGGGCGTGCCCTTGCGGTCGAACAGGATCGCCTCGGCATCGTGCTTGCCGTCCGGGTAGGTCAGCCGGAAGCGCCGGGCGCCACCGGAGGGAGACACGGTGTGCAGCGCGACCGTCTCCCGGATGCGCCGGTTGTCACCGGTGTCGGCGAGCCACAGCGTTCCGTCCGGCGCCAGCGCGAGGTCTTCCACGTCGAACGGGTCGATCGGCGCGGTGATGGTGCGCTGGACCCGGCAGTTCCGGTCGAGCACGTAGACGGAGACCACTCCGTCGTCGTGGTCGTTGATCGCGTACCAGTGCTCGCCGTCCGAGGCGAGTCCGGACAACCCGGACAGCCGCTCGTCGGTGACCCGGCACTGGTCAACGGGAACGGCCGGGCCCGCCGAAGCGGACCCGGCCGTCAAGAGGACAGCCAGCAGTGGTGCGGCGCCCACGGTCAGGCGGGCGTGCCGTTGGTCGCGAACTTCTCCAGCGCACCTGCCAGGTCGGGGTGCACCCGTGCGCTGAGCTGGGTGCCCTCCGCGGTGTGCTGCTCGGAGAGCACGTTGCCCTCGCGGTGCACCCTTGCGACGAGTTCGCCCCGCACGTACGGCACGAGCGCGTCGACGACCACGTCCGGGTTGGGCAGCAGCAGCGCGATCTGCTCGCGCAGCTCGTCGATCCCCTGACCGGTGCGCGCCGAGACCAGCGCGGCGCCGGGGAACAGGTGCCGCAGCCGGGCGATCGCCAGATCTCCGATCGCGTCCACCTTGTTGATGACCAGCAGTTCGGTCGGCATCGGCTCGTCGCGCCGTTCAGTGATCTCGGCGAGCACCTGACGGACCGCCGAGACCTGCTTCTCCGGCATGCCGTCCGAGCCGTCCACCACGTGCACGAGCAGCTCCGCCTCAGCGACCTCCTCCAACGTCGAGCGGAACGCCTCCACCAGCTGGTGCGGCAGGTGCCGGACGAAGCCGACCGTGTCGGTCAGCGTGTACGGCAGCCCGTCGGGCGTCGTGCTGCGCCGGGTCGTCGGGTCGAGGGTGGCGAACAGTGCGTTCTCCACCAGCACCCCGGCGCCGGTGAGCGCGTTGAGCAGGCTCGACTTGCCGGCGTTGGTGTAGCCGGCGATGGCGACGTTGGGGATCGCGTTCGCGACCCTGCGGCCGCGCTTGGTCTCCCGGACGACGCCCATGGCCGCGATCTCGCGGCGCAGCTTCGAGATCCGGGCGCGGATGCGCCTGCGGTCGGTCTCGATCTTGGTCTCACCGGGGCCGCGCAGACCCACACCACCGTTGCCGCCACCGGCACGACCACCGGCCTGCCGGGACAGCGTTTCACCCCAACCGCGCAGTCGCGGCAGCAGGTACTGCAGCTGAGCGAGCTCGACCTGCGCCTTGCCCTCCCTGGAGGAGGCGTGCTGGGCGAAGATGTCCAGGATCAGCGCGGTCCGATCGACCACCTTGACCTTGAGCTTCTCCTCCAGCTGGCGGAGCTGGCCGGGCGAGAGCTCACCGTCGGCGATGACCGTGTCCGCGCCCGTCGCGATGACGACGTCGCGAAGTTCGGCCACCTTGCCCGAACCGATGTAGGTCGCCGGGTCCGGCCGGTCGCGCCGCTGCACGAGGCCCTCGAGCACCTCGGAGCCCGCGGTCTCCGCGAGCAGCGCCAGTTCGGCCAGCGATGCCTCGGACTCCGCTGCCGAACCCTCGGTCCACACACCGACGAGAACGACTCGCTCCAGGCGGAGCTGCCGGTACTCGACCTCGGTGATGTCCTCGAGCTCGGTTGAGAGCCCGGCGACGCGGCGCAGAGCGGCGCGGTCGGCGAGTGCGAGGTCGCCGGTGGACATCTCGTCCTGGTCGACCCGGTCGATGCTTTCGTCGATGTTGAACGTGTTTTCCGTCATTTGCCCTTCATTGTCCCACGATCCGCCGGATCGGCCGAGTGGTCAATCACCCGGGTACAACGCCAGATAGATGGCTGTACATGGTGCTCCGGGGTCGGCCGGCTCCGCGGCTACCTCTTCCAACAACGCCTGAAACCGGCGTTTTAGTTCCGCCTGGCGGGAGGCGTCGACCTGGACGACGAGCCTCGTCTGGTCCAATTCGCCGGGCTCGACATCCGCGACTTCGCCCAGAAATGCCTGCAGCATGGCCTCCTTGGTGGCCAGTGGCCGCTCCCGCGCGTCGAGTTGCCAGGACAGACCGGTCGAGCGGTAGGGGATCTCTCGCGCGCCCCGGTTGCCCGGCCTCGCGGGCATGGCCTCCAGGAACCCCGTGGCGACGAGTTTGCGCACGTGGTGCAGCGTGGTCGCCGGGTCCTTGCCTAGGCGCTCGGCGATCTCCTTGTTCGTCATCGCCCGCGTGAACGTCAGGCGGATGATGCGCAGCCGCACAGCCGAGGCCAGTGCCGCCGCTTCCTGCTCGGTCGCCTTGCGCCTGCTCACGCGCAGAGCTTACGAGGAGTGAGTGATTGACACTTTCCAATCACTCCGAGAAACTCCCGATCGTGTCACTGTGGTCTCATCGCGACTTCCGCCTGCTGTGGGCAGGCGACACCGTCAGCCAGTTCGGTGCGATGGTGGGACAGACAGCTCTCCCCCTGCTCGCCGTCGGGACGCTCGCCGCCACTCCGTTCCAAATGGGCGCGCTGACGGCGGCCAACACGGCGGCGTTCCTGCTGATCGGGCTCCCCGCGGGTGTGTGGGTCGATCGGCTGCGGCGCAGGCCTCTCATGCTCACCGCGGATCTGGTGCGCGCGGTGCTCGTGCTCAGCGTCCCGCTGGCCTGGTGGGCGGGCGCGCTCAGCCTGATCCAGTTGCTGGTCGTCGCACTGCTCACCGGCGTGTGCACCGTCTTCTTCGACGTCGCCTACCAGTCCTACCTGCCCGCCCTCGTCGGGCGGGACCAGTTGGTCGAGGGCAACTCGAAGCTGCAGGCGAGCCAATCGGTCGCCCAGATCTCCGGCCCCGCGCTGGCGGGTGGTCTCGCCCAGATCGCGGGCGCTGCCAACGCGGTGCTCGTCACCGGGCTCGGCTACCTCGGATCGGCACTGTTCCTGCTCCGCATCCGGGTCCCCGAGCCGGAGCCCGAGCGCACCGGTGAGCGGAGGCTTGCCGCCGAGATCGCCGAGGGCTTGCGGTTCGTGTTCGGCAACCGGTCGTTGCGGGCCATCATCGGCTGCACGGGGACGAGCAACTTCTTCAGCGGCGTCGAGGCGGCGGTCGTGATCCTGTTCCTGACCAACCGGCTCGGCCTGTCCCCCGGACAGATCGGCGCGCTGCTCAGCGTCGGCGGGGTGGGAGGCGTGCTGGGCGCGCTCACCGCGAGGCGCTGGACCACGAAGTTCGGTCAGGCGCGGTCGATCTGGTTGTCGATGGTCCTGACCCAGCCGTTCGGCCTGCTGGTCCCGTCGACGGGGCACGGCTGGTGGATCGGGTTCGCGGTGATCGGCTACACCGCCGTGGGGTACGGGGTGATCGTCTACAACATCGCGCAGGTGAGCTTCCGCCAGGCCATCTGCCCCGAGCGGCTGCTCGGGCGGATGAACGCGAGCATCCGGTTCGTCGTCTGGGGCACGATGCCGATCGGTGGTCTGGTCGGTGGCCTGCTCGGCGAGTGGGTCGGCGTGCTGACGACGCTGTGGATCAGCGTGGTCGGAATGCTGCTCTCCTGCGCCTTCGTGGTCTTCTCGCCGCTGCGCAAGCCGGTCGAAGGTGTGGTGGCGGCATGAGGGGCGGGTCCCGGTCGCCGGAGTGCTCATCTGCGCGACATGTGTGAACTGCCCGACGAGCCGGTGGCCGATGCCGCACCGAGTCGCTAGCGTCGCGGCGCATGGTGGACACGACGATGCTGCGCGAAGGCATCCGATTCGGTGAAGCGCCCCGGCAAGGCCCGGACGGGCGGTTGTACTACTCCGACTTCTACGACCACGAGGTCCGCGCGCTGGACCTGGACACCGGCGAGGAGCAGGTCGTCTGCGCGGTGCCGCAACAGCCGTCCGGACTCGGGTGGTTGCCGGACGGACGGCTCCTGGTCGTGTCCATGGTGGACCGGACGGTCAGACGGCTCGAGCCCGGCGGTGAACTCGTCCTGCACGCCGACCTGTCCGGGATCGCGACGTTCCACGCCAACGACATGCTCGTGGACGCGCAGGGCCGCGCCTACGTCGGCAACTTCGGTTTCGACCTGCACGAGGCGATCGCGGAGAACGGCGAGGCGGCGCTGTTCGAGCCGAGCTACGTTCCGCCCGGCACGCGGCTCGCGCTCGTCGCAGCGGATGGCGGCGTCAGCGTCGCCGCCGAGGACCTCAAGTTCCCCAACGGCACCGTGCTGCTCCCCGACGGGACGCTCGTCGTCGCCGAGACCCTCGCGTTCCAGCTCACCGCGTTCGACGTCGCACCCGACGGGACGCTGACCAACCGCAGGCCGTGGGCGAAGCTGCGGGAGCACCTCGTCGCGCCGGACGGAATCTGCGCCGACGCCGAAGGTGGCGTCTGGGTGGCCACAGCGCTGCAGCCGTGCGCGGTGCGAGTGGTCGAGGGCGGCGAGATCACGCATCGGGTGGAGACGAGCCAGACGTGCTTCGCGGTCGGTCTGGTCGGCTCGAAGCTGGTGTGCTGCACGGCACCCACCTCGCAACCCGAGGTCGTCCGCGACGACCACCTCGGCAAGCTCGAGGTCGTCGACCTGGGCTAACCGATCGACTGCCACCAGTTGTCGTCGAGCTCCCCCCTGGCCATCAGGACGGCGGGCCCGGTGAGGGTGCTCACGGTCTTGCCGATCTGCACGACCACCCGGCCACCGAGAACGTCCACAGTGGCCTTCCCGGTGCGCCGGCCCTGACCGTAGAACCACGAGGCGACCGCGGCCACCGTGCCGGTGCCGCACGATCGGGTCTCCCCCACGCCGCGCTCGTGCACGCGCATGCGGACCGCCGAGCGGCCGAGCGGGTTGACGAACTCGACGTTGACGCCGCGTGGGAAGAGCACCGGGTCGTAACCGGGCGGCACGGTCAGGTCGAGGTCCTCGACCGCGACGTCGGTGACGCACGCCAGATGGGGGTTGCCCACGTCCACCGCGACCCCGGTGAACGCCTGGCCCCCTATCGTCGCCGTGGACGTGCCCAACACGCGCGCCTTGCCCATCTCCACGGTCACGGTGCCGTCCGGGTGGACCACGACGGGCCGGTCACCCGCCCTGGTACCCACGACGAACCCGCCGTGCGACGCGAGCCCGGCGTCGACGAGGTACCGGGCGAACACGCGCACCCCGTTGCCGCACATCTCCGCGATCGAGCCGTCGGCGTTGCGGTAGTCCATGAACCACTTGTCGTGGTCGTCGGCCGAGCGCACGACGCGCAGCACGCCGTCGGCGCCGATCCCGCGCTGACGGTCGCACAGCGCTCGCACGCGGGCGTCGGTCAGCTCCAGCGTGCCGGTCAGGTCGGGCAGCACCACGAAGTCGTTCTCCGTGCCGTGCCCCTTGACGAACTCCACACCACCCACGGCGGAAGAGTCTACGTCCCGAGCACCCGGAGCACGTCCTCGAGCAGTTCCGGTCCGCTCGCGTTCAGCCAGGTGATCCGCCGATCCCGCCGGAACCACGAGCGCTGCCTGCGCACGAAGCGGCGGGTCGCTCGAGCGGTCTCCTCGGCGGCGGCGGCGAGGTCGTACTCGCCGTCGAGGGCGGAGAGGACCTGCTGGTAACCGAGCGCACGCGACGCCGTGCGGCCGTCGCGCAGACCCCCGCGCTCCAGTTCTCGCACCTCGTCCACCAGCCCGGCGTCGAACATCCGGCGCACCCGCAGGTCCACCCGCTCGTCCAGCTCCGACACCTCGCGGTCGACGCCGATGAGCACCGTGCCGTAGCGCGCGGGACCGGGCTTGGGGAGGTTCGCCGAGAAGGGCCGGCCGGTGATCTCGATGACCTCCAGCGCCCGGACGACGCGACGGCCGTTGCTGGGCAGGATCGCCAGCGCCGCGGCGGGGTCCAGTGCGGCCAGCCTCTCGTGCAGCGCCGCCGCTCCTGCGGAAGCCAGCTCGGCTTCCAGCCGCGCGCGGACCGCCTCGTCGGTGCCGGGGAACTCCAGGTCGTCGAGGACCGCTTGGACGTAGAGACCGGAGCCTCCGACCAGCACCGGCGTGCGGCCGGCGGCGAGAAGCCGCTCGACCAGCGCGCGGGTGTGCCGCTGGTACGCGGCGACCGAGGCGGTCTCGGTCACGTCCAGGACATCGAGGAGGTGGTGCGGGACGCCGTGCCGCTCCTCCTCGGTGATCTTCGCCGTGCCGATGTCCATGCCGCGGTAGAGCTGCATCGCGTCGGCGTTGACCACTTCACCGTCCAGGCGGAGCGCCAGCTGCACGGCGAGGTCGGACTTGCCGGTCGCGGTGGGACCGACGACGGCGATGGGGACGTTCACGACGGGTCAGCGTCCCACAGGGCCAGGTGGTACCCGACGCCGTAGGGAGCGACGAACTCCGACCGGCTGCACCGCCACCGGCCGCCCACTCCGCCCAGCACCTGCCAGGCGGCCCGGCCGTCCGCTCCCAGCTCGGCGGCGAGTCCGGGATCGAGCGCGAGCAGCGCGTCCGGATCGGCCGTGGCGAGGGCCTTGCGCACCGACTCGTCGAACGGCCCCGACCGCTCGTCGGGACGGCCCACCGAGTGTTCGCCGTGACGGCGCGATCCGTCGCCGAGCACGAGCAGGCCGACGGGGTCGGGACCGTCGAGCTCCCGCGCGAGGCGCGCACCGAGCGCCGCGCAGTCGGTGACCGGGAGAGCCGGCGGGACGACGTGCGCGCGCACCGAGTCCGCGCCCGCCCGCTCGCGGAGCCAGCCCGCGACGAGCACGGGCAGCGGTAGGGCGGGATCGACCGACGTCGAGGTGTCCGACAGCGAGACGCGGACGTCCACGCCGAAGCCGCGGAACGTCCCGCCGGACTCGGGACCGTGCGCAGTCGGCCCCGTGAGATCGGTCGCGACGGCGACCCAGTTCGACGCCGATCCGGCCAGCTCGGCCGCCACGGCGAGACACGCCGCGCGCAACGATTCGGTCTCGGCGGCGGCACCGGACACCAGCTCGGGCACCAGCAGGGGTGGGTGCGGCACCACCGCGACACGGGCGATCACACTCACCCACGCTACCGACCGCCCGTGCCCGAAGTCGTGGTCGGAGTACCGAGTTGAGCCCTGACCTGTTTGAATGCGCGCGGGGTACTGGGGACTATGGACAGTCGCGGTACTCGGGTGCTGGGCCCCGCCGATGGCGGGGCGCCCGTGGTCGGCACGGGCACCACGAAGTGGGCAGGCGAGGAGGAAGCCGGCGATGACGGAGCACGAGACGACACCGGAGAACCAGGCCGAGGGTGGCACTGGAGCGGTGGTCGAAGGAGCGCGGCAGGATGCCGTCGGCGGCGCCGGTGATCAGGCCGCCGCACAGGTGGCGCCCACGTCGGTCCCCGTGGCGTCGGACCACCCTGACCGCTGGGGCCGTGTGGACGCGGACGGCACCGTGTACGTGAAGACGGCCGACGGCGAGCGCGTCGTCGGGTCCTGGCAGGCCGGCGAGCCCGCCGAAGGGCTCGCGCACTTCGCGCGCAGGTTCGACGACATCCGCACCGAGGTGGAACTCCTCGTCACCCGGCTGCAGTCGGGTGCGGGCGATCCGAAACATGCGCTGACCAGCGCGAAGCACGTGCAGGAGAGCCTCGAGGACGCCGCCGTGGTTGGCGACCTCGCGGCGCTGCGCAATCGCGTGGAGCACGTGCTGGCCAAGGCCGAGGAGGGCTTGGAGAAGGTCAAGCTCGCCAAGGAAGCGGCGCGCACGGAGTCCATCGCGCGCAAGCAGCAGTTGGTCGAGGAGGCCGAGGCACTCGCCGCGGAGTCGACCCAGTGGAAGACCACGGGCGACCGGCTGCGGCAGATCCTGGACGAGTGGAAGACGATCCGGGGCGTCGACCGCAAGACCGACGAGCAGCTGTGGCGGCGGTTCTCCAAGGCGCGGGACGCGTTCAACCGCAGGCGCGGCTCGCACTTCGCGGACCTCGACCGGCAGCGCGGCGTGGCCAAGGCCCGCAAGCAGGAGCTCGTGGACGAGGCCGAGAAGCTCGTCGAATCCGACGACTGGGGTCCCACGGCCGGGCGCTACAAGGACCTCATGGTCGAGTGGAAGGCCGCCGGACGGGCTCCCAAGGAGGCCGACGACGCTCTGTGGCAGCGCTTCCGCGCCGCACAAGACGCGTTCTTCGCCAGGCGCTCCGAGGCGTTCAACGAGCGCGACGCCGAGTTCGCGGAGAACGCGAAGCTCAAGGCGGAGTTGCTGGCGGAGGCCGAGCAGATCGACCCCAGCGGCGATCTCGAGGCCGCCCGCCAGCAGCTCTACAAGGTGCAGGAGCGCTGGGACGCGATCGGCAAGGTGCCGAGGGAGCGGGTCCGCGAACTCGAGGGCAAGCTGCGCGCGATCGAGGAGAAGGTACGCGGCGCGGTCGACGCGCAGTGGCGCCGCTCCGACCCGGAGGCCGAGGCCAGGGTCGCCCAGTTCCGCGAACGGGTCGAGCAGTTCGAGGCGCAGGCCGAGAAGGCGCGCACCGCGGGCGACAAGCGCCGGGCCGAACAGGCCGAAGCGCAGGCCGCGCAGTGGCGGGAATGGCTCGCCGCGGCCGAGCAGGCCGTCGCCACGAGGTAGCGACGATCGCGTAGTGGGCCCTGTGACGGGGGATCGGC
>DASYMV010000254.1:0-20568 GCA_036008865.1 Pseudonocardiaceae bacterium
GCGGTGGGGCAGCTCCACGTCGCGGTGCAGCAGATGGCCCAGGCCGGATCATCCGAGCAGAAGGCCCGCACCGTGGAGGCGCTGAACGAGGCACGTCGCAAGATCTACGGCATGCTGGCCGAGCTCGGGGCCGACGACGCGGAGTGACTACCAGCGGTCGTGGACGTGCGGCCGCACGAGCTCGTCGTAGATCGCCTCGACCTCGGCGTGGGTCCCCAGCGGTGCGAGGTCCGCGGCGGCCGAGTTGGCCCTCGCCTGCTCGGCGTTGCGGGCACCGGGGATCACGACGGTCACCTGCGGCTGGTCCACGATCCACCGCAGCGCGAACTGCGCCATCGTCGCGTTGCCCGGCACCAGCGGGCGGAGCCGTTCGACGGCCTCGAGACCCACCTCGAACGGCACGCCGGAGAAGGTCTCGCCGACGTCGAACGCCTCGCCGTTGCGGTTGAAGTTGCGGTGGTCGTCGGCGTCGAAGGTCGTGTCCGCGGTGTACTTGCCCGACAGCAGGCCGGAGGCCAGCGGCACGCGGACGATGATCGCCACACCGGCCTCGTGGGCCTTCGGCAGCACCTGCTCCAAGGGCTTGTGGCGCAGGGCGTTCAGGATGATCTGCACGCTGGCGACGTTTGGCCGGGCGATCGCCTTCAGCGCTTCCTCGCAGGTCTCGACACTCACGCCGTAGGCCGCGATCCGCTTCGCGTCGACCATCTCGTCGAGGGCGTCGAACACCTCGTCGCGGTCGTACACCGGGGTCGGTGGGCAGTGCAGCTGAACCAGGTCGAGCGTGTCCACGCCGAGGTTGGCCCTGGAGCGGTCGTTCCAGGCGAGGAAGTTCTCGCGGGAGTAGTTCTCCGGCGTCTGCTCCACCCGGCGGCCCATCTTGGTCGCCACGGTGATGCCCGCGTCACCGCGCTCGCGGAGGAAGCGGCCCACCAGGGTCTCGCTGCGACCGTCGCCGTAGACGTCGGCGGTGTCGAAGAAGGTGACGCCGGTGTCCGCGGCGGCGTGCAGCACCGCGAGGGCGTCGCTCTCCTCCACCTGGCCCCAGTCCGCGCCGAGCTGCCAACAACCCAACCCGACGACGCCGACCTGACGACCGATCCTGACCGCGTTCCGCTGCTCCACGAACGACATCCTAGGTCGCCACATCACCAGACCGGATCACGCGCTGCTCAAGAGCGTCCGACGACCCCACGAGCAGGCCGGCGGGTTTGCGGCGCACGTGCAGGCGATAACCCACCGGGAACGTCAGTCCGGGTGTCTCGGCGATCGCCCGTTCGGCCACCTTCGCGGAGAACTCGATGCGCAGCACCGCTTCCAGATCGGCGCGTGACGAGAACCGCCACGGCGCGGTGATCCGCCGCAGGCTGAAACCGTTGTCCGCGAAGAACTTCTCGACCTCGACCGGGTTGTAGCGAGGCTCGTCGGCGCACAACCACGGACCGTAGGGCCCCGCAAGGCCGTCCAGGTCGACGATCGCCAGCGCGCCGCCGGGCCTCAGCACCCGATCCGCTTCCCGCATGCCCGGTTCGCAACCGGGGCCGAAGAAGTACGCCGTCCGGGCGTGCACCAGGTCCGCGCTGGAGTCGGGCAGCGGCAGCCGCTGCGCCGGGCCGTCCAGGACCTGCACGTTCTCCAGGCCGACGATCCGCTGACGTGCGCGCCGGACCAGTGGCGGGTGCGGCTCGACGCCGGTCACGCCGCGCGCGGACGCGGCGAAGAGCGGCAGGTGGAAGCCGTCTCCGCAACCGACGTCGACGACGTCGCGTCCGGACCAGTCGCACTCCTCGCGCAGCGCCTGCCAGATCGCGCCGCCGACGTCCTGAGCGCGGTTCTCGACCTCGTAGACCTCGGGCCAGTGCCAGATGTTCGGACTCGGCACGACCTCAGCCGGACGGACGGCCGCCAACGCCGCGCGAACGAATCCCCTCACGGGGGATGACTTTAGAGTGCTGTTCTCCCCGGCGAAGCCGGGATTTCATCAATCACGGCGTAGCGTGATCGGTCAACTGCGCTCCAGGAGGCGCCCGATGTCGATCGCGCCCACTCCACCGGAACTCGCGGCGCTGGTGCCGGGCAGCCCGTGCTGGGTCGAGCTTCCCGTAGTCGATCTCCGCAGCAGCGCTGACTTCTACACCGGCCTGTTCGGCTGGCGGTACACCGAGGACGACGGCTACCCCGTCGCCGTGGTCGACGGGGTCCCCGTGGCTGGAATGCCGCGGGCCGACCGGCTGCCCGACCATTACGACCGGTGGACGCTGTACCTGCTCACACCGCACGCGCGGGCCACCGCGGAGAAGGCCTTCGCACTGGGGGCGCAGATCCTGCGCAATCCGACCGAGGGCCCCGACCACACCCGGAACACGCTGATCAGCGACCCGACCGGTGCGGTGGTGGGATTTCGGCACGTGCCGGCGAACTGGCGGTTCGGCACCGGAGGGCACGGCGCCTTCGCGTGGGCGGAGCTCAACACTCGCGACGGCGCGACCACCGACGCCTTCTTCCGGGACCTGTGCCACTACGACGTCGCCCAGATCGGCGACGGGCACCGCGTCGACTACACCGTGTGGTCCGCGCACGGCCAGAACGTGATCGGCAGACAGCGCATGGGCCGGGCGTTCCCGGCGAACGTGCCGGCGCACTGGATGGTCTACTTCACGGCTGCGCCGGAGATCGGAACCGACTCGGTGGCGCACCGCGTCCTCGAACTGGGCGGCCGCGTCGCCGTCGAGCCGTACGACACCCCCTACGGACGTATCACCGTGGTGGAGGACCACACCGGTGCAACGTTCTCGGTGATGGACCCGTCGCGCAGCGTGCCGCTCTCCGACGACGAGACGGGAGCAGCCGTGGACGACCCGTACGACGACTGAGTGATTTCGCGGGTCCTTCGGCCCGCGAAAGTTGTCGGCCCCCCGGCGTAGCGTCCCGACGATCTCACCGGAGACGCGACAACCCAGGAGGCGGTATGTCAGGCACAGGTTTCCCCGCGTGGATCGAGATCCCGAGCACTGATCTCCAAGCCAGCCGGGCGTTCTACACGGAACTGTTCGGCTGGACCTACGAGGTGGACCCCGATCCGGCTTTCGGCGGGTACACGCTGGCCATCAGCAACGGCGAGCAGGTGGCCGGGCTGTACCAGCCCACCGAGCCCGGCACGCCCAACGCGTGGATGCTCTACCTGGAAACTCCGGACATCAACGACACCGCCCGGCAGGTCGCAGACCTCGGCGGCACCAATGTGGCCGGTCCCATGGAGATCCCCGGACAGGGCCACGCTCTGGTCTCGTCGGACCCGACCGGGGCCGTGATCGGTTTCTGGCAGCCGACCGGCAAGCCCACCTTCGGCCACGGCCGTCCGGGCACGGTGTGCTGGGCCCAACTCAACACCCGAGACGGTGGCGCGGCGGACAAGTTCTACACCTCGCTGTTCGGCTACGACCAGCAGCAGGTCGGTGACGGAGTCAACTTCGACTACACGGTCTGGTCCATCGGCGGCCAGCAGGCCGTCGGCCGCATGAGGATGGGCGACGAGCAACCCGCCGAGATGCCCGCACACTGGAACGTGTACATCGCCGTCGACCCCGAGCGGGGCACCGATGCGGTCGCCGAGAAGGCGGTCCAACTGGGAGGCAAGCTCCTCTTCGGACCGGACGACTCCCCGTACGGGCGGATCGCCGTGGTCCAGGACCACCTCGGCGCGATGTTCTCCATCTTCGACCCCAGCCGCACGATTCAGGACGGGCCAGGAGCGCAGTAGCGGTCTACGGCACGAAGAGGTGAAGCAGCAGCCAGGCCACGACGGCCGAGGGCAGCAGTGAGTCCATGCGGTCCATCAGGCCGCCGTGACCTGGCAGCAGCGTGCCCATGTCCTTGATGCCGAGGTCCCGCTTGATCAACGACTCGACGAGGTCGCCCGCGGTCGACGTGACGACGAGCGCCGCGCCGAACAGCGCGCCCTGCCACCACTGTCCACCGAGGAGGAGGGAGACGGACAGCGCGCCACCGGTCATCCCCGCCAGCATCGAGCCCGCGAATCCCTCCCACGACTTCTTCGGGCTGATGGAGGGCGCCATCGGATGCTTGCCGAAGAAGACGCCCGCCGCGTAGCCGCCGGTGTCGGACAGCACGACGCCGATGAGGAAGCACAGCACGCGCAGCGCGCCGTCCGAGGGGATGGCGAGCATCGCGGCGAAGGAAGCGAACAGCGGTACGTACGCGACGGTGAACACCGAGGCGGTGACGTCCCGCAAATAGCCGTCCGCGCCACCGCGGAAGCGCCAGAACAGACACACGAGGATCGTCACCACGAACGCGGTGAGCATCCCCCCGCGTTCGAACGGCCACGAAAGCCAGACCATCGCCTGACCACCGACGAGCACCGGAAGCAGCGCGACCTGGATTCCGCCGCTGTCCTTCAGCGCGCGTGCGAGTTCGACCGTCGCGACCGCGACGGCCACGGCCACGATGCCGACGAACGTCTGACGCACGGTCAGCAGGGCCAGCAGGATGACCGCGCCGAGGCCGACTCCCACAGCGATGGCCGCTCGCAGATCGCGACCCGCGCGTGACGGCTTGGCGCCCGCTGCGTCTCCGGACGACGCAGGCGCGTCCTGCTGACCGGCGCCTGACACCTGTGCTCCTAACACGGCCCTTGACCCGCCGAGAAAATCATGCAACCGACACCCAGCGGATTCCCACACAGCTCGATCATCAGACCTCGAGAAGCTCGGCTTCCTTGTGCTTCACCAGTTCGTCGACCTGCGCCACGTACTTGTGGGTGAGGCTCTCCAGCTCCTTCTCCGCCCTGGTCCCATCGTCCTCGCCGACCTCGCCGTCCTTGACGAGACGGTCGAGCTCTTCCTTGGCCTTGCGGCGGATGTTGCGCAAGGTGATCCGGGAGTCCTCGCCCTTGCCCTTGGCCACCTTGACCATCTCCCGGCGGCGCTCCTCCGAGAGCTGGGGAATGACGATGCGGATGATTGTGCCGTCGTTGCTCGGGTTGACGCCGAGGTCGGAGTCCCGGATGGCCCTCTCGACCGCACCGAGCTGGCTGACGTCGTAAGGCTTGACGACCGCCAACCGAGCCTCGGGGATCGAGACGCCGGCCAACTGGTTCAGCGGAGTCGGCGAACCGTAGTAGTCGACGACGATGCGCGAGAACATGGACGGAGTGGCACGGCCGGTGCGAACCGACGCGAGGTCCTCCTTGGCCACGGACACCGCTTTTTCCATCTTCTCCTCGGCGTCGAGGAGGGTCTCGTCGATCACGGCTACTCCTTGGGGTGCGTGCCGGGCGGATGCTGCGGCGATCCGAGCGAACCTGATCCCAGCAGGTCTAGATGGACGGGCGACCACCGGGGGTGCTCACCAACGTTCCGATCTTCTCACCACGCACCGCCCGAGCGATGTTCCCCTCGGTGAGCAGGTTGAAGACCATGATCGGCATGTTGTTGTCCATGCACAGGCTGAACGCGGTCGCGTCGGCGACGTTGAGGCCGCGCTCCAGCACCTCGCGGTGGGTGATGTTGTCGAACATCTGCGCATCGGGGTCGGTCTTCGGGTCTGCGGTGTAGACGCCGTCGACGGCCTTGGCCATCAGCACGATCTCGCAGCCGATCTCCAGCGCGCGCTGGGCGGCCGTGGTGTCCGTGGAGAAGTAGGGCATTCCCGCGCCGCCGCCGAAGATCACCACGCGGCCCTTCTCGAGGTGGCGCATGGCGCGTCGCGGGATGTACGGCTCGGCGACCTGTCCCATCGTGATGGCAGTCTGCACCCTGGTGTCGATGCCGTGCTCGCGCTCGAGGAAGTCCTGCAGCGCCAGGCAGTTCATGACGGTGCCCAGCATGCCCATGTAGTCGGCGCGGGAACGGTCCATGCCCCGCTGCTGCAACTCAGCACCGCGGAAGAAGTTGCCGCCACCGATGACGACCGCGACCTGCGCGCCGGTGCGCACCACCTCGGCGATCTGCCGAGCGACCGTCTGGACGACGTCCGGATCGACTCCGACGCCCCCACCGCCGAACATCTCGCCACCGAGCTTGAGCATCACACGGCGGTAGCCGTGCAGGTGATTGTCACCCACGGGTCCTCCTCGCATGGTCGGGTCTCGGCGTGGTCCGGGTCTGGACACGGAAAGGGCGGGGTTGCCATGTGCCGCAACCCCGCCCTCACGCATGTCAGCCCTGGCCGACCTCGAAGCGGGCGAAGCGGGTGACCGCGACCCCGGCCTCGTCCAGCACGGCCTTGACGGTCTTCTTGGACTCCGTCACGGACGGCTGCTCGAGCAGCACGACGTCCTTGAAGAAGCCGTTGACGCGACCCTCGACGATCTTGGACATGGCCTGCTCGGGCTTGCCCTCCTCGCGGGCGGTCTCCTCGGCGATGCGGCGCTCGCTGGCCACCAGGTCCGCGGGGACCTCGTCGCGGGTGACGTACGTCGGACGCATCGCGGCGATCTGCATGGCAGCGCCACGAGCGGCGTCGGCGTTGTCACCGGTGTACTCGACCAGCACGCCGACGGCCGGCGGCAGGTCTGCGGCACGACGGTGCAGGTAGGTGGTGACGGTGCCGTCGAAGACGGCGACCTTGGCCAGCTCCAGCTTCTCGCCGATCTTGGCGGAGAACTCCTGGACGACCGCGTCGACGGTCTTGCCGTCGAACTCGGCCCCCTTGAGAGCGTCGAGGTCGGCCGGCTTCGTGGCCTTGGCGACCGCCACGATCTGAGCCGCCAGGTTCTGGAAGTCGGCGTTCTTCGCGACGAAGTCGGTCTCGCAGCGCAGCTCGATCATGACGCCGTCCTCGGCGACGACCAGGCCGTTGGAGGTCGTGCGCTCCGCCCGCTTGCCGACGTCCTTGGCGCCCTTGATCCGCAGGATCTCGACGGCCTTGTCGAAGTCGCCGTCCGCCTCCTCGAGCGCCTTCTTGCAGTCCATCATGCCTGCGGCGGTGAGTTCGCGGAGCCGCTTGACGTCGGCCGCGGTGTAGTTCCCCATCGTGCGTGTTCCGTTCCTTCTGCGGTGTACGCGCGTAGTGCTCTAGGAACACGCCGCGCCTGCGGTCTGCAGGCGCGGCGCGGTGGATCAGGACTGGGCGGGCTGCTCGGCCTCAACGGGCTGCTCGGCCTCAACGGGCTGCTCAGCCTCGGCCGGCTTCTCACCCTCGGGGGCTGAGCTCGTCAGCAGCTCCTTCTCCCACTCGGCCAGCGGCTCGTCGGTGCCGACGCCCGGCTCGGGCTTGTCGGCACCGTCGGCGGCGTTGGTGCGAGCACCGGAGCGAGCCATGAGACCGGCGGCGGCGGCCTCGGCCACCACCTTGGTCAGCAGGGCCGCGGACCGGATGGCGTCGTCGTTGCCCGGAATCGGGTAGTCGACCTCGTCCGGGTCGCAGTTCGTGTCCAGGATCGCGACGATCGGGATGTTCAGCTTGCGAGCCTCACCGACCGCGATGTGCTCCTTCTTGGTGTCGACGATCCACACCGCGCTGGGCACCTTGGACATGTCCCGAATACCGCCGAGCGTGCGCTCGAGCTTGTCCTTCTCGCGGTTCATCATCAGGATTTCCTTCTTGGTGAAACCCTGGAAACCGCCGGTCTGCTCCATCGACTCCAGCTCCTTGAGGCGCTGCAGCCGCTTGTGCACGGTGGTGAAGTTGGTGAGCATGCCGCCCAGCCAGCGCTGGTTCACGAAGGGCATGCCGACGCGGAGGGCCTCGTTGGCGATGGCCTCCTGCGCCTGCTTCTTGGTGCCGATGAACAGGATCGACCCGCCGTGCGCGACCGTCTCACGAACGAACTCGTAGGCCCGGTCGATGTAGGTCAGCGTCTGCTGCAGGTCGATGATGTAGATGCCGTTGCGCTCGGTGAAGATGTAGCGCTTCATCTTCGGGTTCCAGCGGCGGGTCTGGTGCCCGAAGTGCACGCCGCTGTCGAGCAGTTGCCTCATGGTGACGACGGCCATAGCCGGAATCGCACCTCTTCGTCCGGCGTGCCGGACCGGCCGGCACGCGAATTCGGTTGCCGCGGGTGACCGGGTGGCCAACCGCCCTGGTGCCTAGCCGGCGCTCGAACTCGCAGAGGTGTGAATCCCCGTCGAGACCGTCGGACGCCGCGACTCAACCGCACTGGAAAGCGGTTGATTCTGCATTGGCACGCGAAGTCGTCCCGTAATCACACGGGCCGCAGGACAAGCATACGCCGAACGCACCTCGAACTCCGAACCGGCAGGTCCGGTGACCACGTGGTTGTCCACAACCGCCGAGTTGTCCACAGTTCCGGCCGCACCCGTGGCCGCGGTCCGGGTCGCACGAGAGCGTGGAGTCATGCGTTCACCACTCGTCCCGCTCGTATTCGCTTGCCTGGTCGCGGCCCTGCTCGCGCCGGGCCAGGCGCAGGCGCGGGCGGGGCGGTTCGCGTGGCCTCTCGCGCCGCCGCATCCGGTGCTGCGGCCCTTCTCCCCGCCGAGCACGCCGTTCGGCCCAGGGCATCGCGGCGTCGACCTCGAAAGCGCCTCCGGCCGACCGGTACTGGCGGCCGGTGACGGTGTCGTGGTGTTCGCGGGGAGGCTCGCGGACCGCGAACTCGTGTCCGTCGAGCACGGCGGCAGGCTGCGGACGACGTACGAACCCGTCGCGCCCGTGGTGACCACCGGCCAGCGGGTGCGCCGGGGAGAGGTGATCGGCCATGTGCAACCGGGCCACCGCGGTTGCGCTGCCACCGCGTGCCTGCACTGGGGTGCGCGCCGCGGCCCGGAATACGTGAATCCGATCCGGCTCGTCTCACCCGGTCGCGTGCGGCTGCTGCCCCTCAGCTGAACAGACCAGGCGCCGGGACGCGGCCTCTCGCCGCTCGGCCGGGCGGCGATTCCTAATCGGTCTGCTCGTTGAGCTTGGCGCGAAGACGCAGAACGGCCCTGGTGTGCAGTTGGCAAACCCTGGACTCGGTCACCCCGAGCACCTTGCCGATCTCGGCGAGGGTGAGGTTCTCGAAGTAGTACAAGGTCACCACGATGCGGTCACGCTCTGCGAGCTGGGCTATCGCGTCGGCGAGCTGGCGACGGCTGTCCTGGTCGACCAGCGTCGTGACCGGGTCCTCGGCGTGGTCGTCGGGCAACGACTCCGCCAGCGAGGCACCGCCACGGCTCGCGGCGATGAGCTCGTCGAGCGCGACCACGCTGGTCAGCTGAAGCTGGCCGTAGAGGTCTTTCAGCTCGGCCAGGCCGATCTTCATCTCCGCGGCGAGCTCGCGGTCGGTGGGCGTGCGCTGCAACCGCGCGCTGAGGCGTTCCAGCGCGCGCTGGATGTCCCGCGCACGGCTGCGCACGGACCTCGGCACCCAGTCCTGCGAACGCAGGTCGTCGAGGATCGCTCCGCGGATGCGCTGCATCGCGTAGGTCTCGAACTTCAGGCCGCGCTCGGGCTCGAACTTCTCGATCGCGTCGACGAGCCCGAAGATTCCCGACTGGATCAGGTCGCCGACGTCCACGTGGGCCGGAAGCCCCGTTCCCACACGTCCGGCGACGTACTTCACCAGTGGTGCGTAGTGCAGCACCAAGCGGTCGCGCAGCGTCTTCTCCCGCGAGTCGCCGTAGCTGCGCCACAGCGCGACGATGCCCGCTTCGACGTCGTCGGCGTAGTCGCCGGGGTGGGGCACGCGGGACGCTCCGTTGGTCACCGTGGCGTGGCCGGTTGAGAGGGAGTCGCCGTCGAGGTGGTGACCATTCGTCCCGTTCGGCGAACGCCCGTCCGAAGCACTGGTTCCGGGGGGTGCGGTCGCTGTGCGCGAACCTCCCCGCGCGACATCAGGAACGGGGGTGGGTTCGGTCATGGATCGCCTTAAGCCGTTCGACAGTGACGTGTGTGTAGAGCTGGGTCGTTGCGAGCGTAGCGTGACCGAGCAGTTCCTGAACGGTGCGCAGGTCCGCTCCCCCTTCCAGCAAGTGAGTGGCCGCGGAGTGCCGTAACCCGTGCGGACCGACGTCCGCCGCGTCCGGCACCGCACTCACTACATCGTGAACAACTCGCCTCGCGGTACGCGGATCCACCCGGCCACCTCGCGAGCCGAGGAACAACGCTGCGAGCGAACCATCCCTGACCAGCGAGGACCGTCCGTTCTCCACCCAACGGCGCACCGCGCGTTCCGCCGGGATGCCGAACGGGACCGTGCGTTCCCGGCGTCCCTTGCCCAGAACCCGAACCACTCGGTGGGAGTGGTCCACGTCGTCGAGATCGAGGCCGCACAACTCGGCGACCCGGATGCCGGTGGCGTACAGCAGCTCCACCATCGCTCGGTCACGCAGTGCAACCGGATCGCCTTCTCGCGCTCCGGACTCGGCGGCCCGCATCGCCGCATCCGCCTGTTCGGGACGCAGCACCGAGGGGAGGGTTCGGTGCGGACGCGGTGCCGTCAAGCGCAGGCCGGGGTCCTCGGCCAGGTGGCCGTTGCGCCACGCCCAGGCGGTGAACGTCCGGGCCGCGGCGGCTCGCCGGGCCAGGGTGGTCCGGCTGGCGCCCGCCGCGTGCTGGGTGGCGAGCCAGGAACGCAGCGCGGCGAGGTCGATCGAGCGGAGCTCCACGTCGAGAGATCCGCCTTCCGCCTCGCCGGCGCCCGCGACATGACCGAGGAGAGCCACCACATCACCCAGGTAGGCCCGCACCGTGTGAGCGGACAGGTCGCGCTCGGAACGCAAGTGACGTTCGTACGCCGCGAGCACCTCCGCCACGGCCGCGGACAGCCTGGCACGCAGACGCACGAGATCGACTCGGCGTGGCCGGCCGGACGGCGGGGACATAGCCGCAAACGCTGCGCCACTCGGGGCTCTTGGTCAAGCATCGCCACGCCGATCACAGAGGTGAGAACGCTTCCATCCGGATTCCACCCGCTCCGCCAGCCCGGCGAGCTCGAACTCCGGGAGGAGAGCGCGCACGCGCGACAGCGGGACACCGGATTCCACGGAGATGACTTCCGGGCTCCGACCTGACTGCGCGGCGAGCGCCTCGTGCACCCGCATCGCCTCGCCACCGGGCGGACCGACGGCCGAGCGGGTGGGGCGGCCGGGCTCCACGAGGTCCTCACCGATGCGGCCGGTCGACTCGACGACCTCGGCGACCGAGCTGACCGCGATCGCCTCGCCGGAGCGCAGGAGTTCGTGGCAACCGACAGAACTCGCCGAGGTGATGGGTCCCGGCACCGCCATCAACACCCGGCCCAGTGCCGCCGTGGTCGCCGCGGTGTTCTTGGCACCGCTGCGGCGTCCCGCTTCCACGACGACCGTTCCGGCGGCGAGCGCGGCGATCAACCGGTTGCGGGTCAGAAAGCGGTGTCTCGCCGGGGTGATGGACGGTGGATACTCGCTGACCAGCAGGCCTTGCTCGGGGATGCGCGCGAGCAAGGCCTCGTGGCCGCCCGGATAGGCCACGTCGACCCCGCAGGCCAGCACGGCGACCGTCCGGCCACCGGCCGCGAGAGCACCGCGGTGCGCAGAGCCGTCGATCCCGTACGCCGCACCCGAGACCACCACGACGCCGGCGCTCGCCAGACCGTGACCGAACTCCGCGGCGACGTGCTGCCCGTAACCCGTCGCCGCGCGCGAACCGACGACGGCCACCGCCCGTTCCGTCAAGTGGGACAGCTTCGCCGCGCCCCGTACCCACAGCGCGAGTGGTTCCATCCCGCACCGCAGGCCCTGCCTGCTCGCCGAGGCCAGCGCGGTGAACGCCCACCGCGGCCACTCGTCGTCCTCCGGGATCACCAGGCGGCCACCCAGTTCGGCGATCCGGCGGAGGTCGTCCTCAGCCCTGTCCTCGTTCCTGCGCGCAGTGGTCTGGCTCGCCACCGAGGAAGGGACCTCACCGGAGCGGACCAACTCGGCGGCCTTCACCGGTCCGGCCGCGGCGACGAGCGCGGACAACGCCGCGGCCGGGGGTTCGGCGACTCGCGAGAGGTACGCGCGGGCCAGCCGCACCGGGTCGAAGGGGCTCACACCGACCTCCGCTCGCGGAACTCCAGAGCTGCGGCGACGTGGTCGGCCTCCGGCCTGTCCCGCTCGGCCAAATCTGCGAGCGTCCACGCCACGCGCAAACAGCGATCGGCTCCGCGACCGGTCAGTGCACCGCTGGCCAGCCCTCGATCGAGCAATGCCGTCACCTGCCGGGGCAGCGCGAACTCGCGGCGCAGCACCGGGCCGGGCACCTCGGCGTTGGTGCGCCAGCCGTACCCGTGCGCTGCCCACCGCTGCGCGGCCCTCGCACGGGCCTTCAGCACTCGCTCCCGCACCGCCGACGTGGGCTCGGGCTCGCCGACCTCGGCACCGCTCATCGCGGTGAGCGGGCGCATCTTCACCCTCAGGTCGACCCGGTCGAGCAACGGGCCGGAGAGCTTCGCCAGGTAGCGCCTGCGGGCCGTGGGCCGGCAACAGCAGTCGACCTCCTTCGGCGGGGCGCACGGGCACGGGTTGGTCGCGAGCACCAACTGGCAGCGGGCCGGGTAGCGGACGATCCCGTCCCGGCGGGCCAGCTGGATCTCGCCGTCCTCCAGGGCGGTCCGCAGCGCGTCCAGGTTCGCCTGGCCGAATTCGCAGACCTCGTCGAGGAACAGGACGCCGCGGTGGGCACGGCTCACCGCGCCCGGCTTGGCGAGCCCCGCTCCGCCGCCGACCAGCGCGGCCATCGACGCGGAGTGGTGCAGCGTCACGAAGGGCGGGATCGCCACCAGCGGCGCGGCGGCGGAGAGGAGTCCGGCGATGGAGTGCACGGCCGTCACCGACAGCGCCTCTTCGAGGGACAGCGGCGGCAGCAGGCCGCTCAACCGCTGGGCGAGCATGGTCTTCCCGGTTCCGGGCGGACCGACCAGCAGCAGGTGGTGTGCCCCGGCCGCGGCTACCTCCAGCGCCCACCGCGCCTCCGGCTGACCGACCACGTCGGCCAGATCAGGTGCGGCGGGCGTCACCGGCTCGTCCCGTCCTGGCGGAGCCTCGAGCGCCTCGTCGTCGCCCTCCAGCCACGCGATCACATCGACCAGCGTGGCCGCCCCGAGGAGCTCGACCCCGTCCACCAGCGCCGCTTCCCCCAGTCCCTCCACCGGGACCACGGCACGCCGCAGGCCCGAGCGGCGCGCCGCGAGCAGCGCAGGGAGGATGCCGCGCACCGTCCGCACCCGGCCGTCGAGGGCCAACTCGCCCAGCAGCACGGTGCCACCGAGCCGATCGGTCTGCACCGCCTTCGACGCGACGAGAACGCAGCACGCGAGCGCCAGGTCGTACCCGGAGCCGCCCTTGGGCAGCGTCGCGGGCGAGAGCCCCAGCGTGACGCGCTGAGACGGCCACTCGTGTCCGCTGTTGCGGACAGCCGCCTTCACCCGTTCCTTCGACTCGTGCAACGCCGCGTCGGGCAGGCCGAGCAGCTGCGTCTTGACCGAGCCCGCTCCGACGTCCGCCTCGATCTCCACCGCAACGCCGTCGACGCCGTACAACGCCACCGACCACGCTCGCGCCAGCGCCATCAGACGCCTCGCAGGTGATGCAGCCGCACCGGGCCGTCCGGTGGCCAGAGCACGGAGATGACGTCGAAGCGGATCTCGCACCAGCCGACCTTGTACGCGGCGAGCCAGCGCAGCGCGAGCCTGCGGATGCGGGCCAGCTTGGCGGGCGTCACCGCCTCCACCGGGCTGCCCCGCTCCAGGCCGGAACGGGTTTTCACCTCGCACACGACGAGCCGGACACCGTCGGTCGCGACGATGTCGAGCTCACCTTCCCGACAGCTCCAGTTGCGCGACAGCACCACCAGCCCCTCGCGTTCGAGGTACTGGCACGCCACGTCCTCGCCGCGCTTGCCGAGCTTGTGCGGAGCCGTCTGTGCGACAGCGGTCATGTCCTCTCGCCTCCCCAGCGGATCGTCTGGTTCGACGGTGCAGGGGGCGAGAAGTGCATGCCAGGTTCAGTCGCGGATCTGTGGACAGCTCGCGGGTTGTGGACAACTCGGTCCTCGAAGCAGACCGAAGCCCCCGAACAGTCGGGGTGCCGTGGTAAGCAGGCCGATCAGCCGCTGAACGGACCGTCTTCCGGTAGTCGCAGGTCGGGCTTGTCCAGTTCCTCCACGTTCACGTCCTTGAAGGTGATCACCCGGACGTTCTTGACGAACCTGGCGGGACGGTACATGTCCCACACCCAGGCGTCGGACATCCGCACCTCGAAGTAGACCTCACCGTCGGCGTTGCGGACCTGCACGTCCACCGAGTTGGCCAGGTAGAAACGCCGTTCAGTCTCCACGACGAACGAGAACTGGCTGACGATGTCGCGGTACTCCTTGTACAGCGACAGCTCCATCTCGGTCTCGTACTTCTCGAGATCCTCTGCACTCATCACGCCTCCGCGCGGGTCATCGAATCCGCGCCCCTCCTCGTCGAGAGCCTGCCACCGGACTTCACCGGGCTGCTCCATTCTGGACCACGCTCGCGGCTGCCACGCTACGAGCCACCCGGTGTGGCGCGGCGAGTCCGTGCCGGACCGCCGCCGATGTCACGTTCGCATACGACCAGCGGTGCTCCGCGCTCGGCCCGTGTTCGGTCAACGCAGCGGTGTGGTCGGCGGTGCAGTAGCCCTTGTGCACGTCGAACCCGTACACCGGGAGTCGCTGGTGCAACTCGGCCATGATCCGGTCCCTCGTGACCTTGGCCAGCACCGACGCGGCCGCGACACAGGCGGCGGCCTGGTCACCCTTCACCACGGGCATGCTCGGCGCCGTCAGGCCCGGCACGCGGAATCCGTCCGTCAGCACGTAACCCGGATTGACCGGCAGCCTGGCGACCGCGCGCCGCATGCCCTCGATGTTCGCCACGTGCACGCCGATGAGGTCCACCTCGGCCGGTGGGACGACCACCACGGCGTACTGCACCGCGCGGGCCAGGACCACGTCGTACATCCGGTCCCTCGCCGCTGCGGTCATCAGCTTGGAGTCGGTCAGCCCCTCCATGCGCGACGCGTCACCGGGACGCAGAACGCACGAGGCCACCACCAGCGGGCCTGCGCACGCACCGCGACCGGCTTCGTCGACACCGGCCACGGGTCCGAGACCACGCCGGTCGAGGGCCGCCTGAAGGGCCCAGATGCCCGAGGAGCCCCGAACGACCGCTCGGGGAGGTAGCACCAGGGTCATCGGCCACCGCGTCCCTCGTGTCGAAGGGCCGCCCGCACCCGCCTGCCGAGCCACAGAACCGGCCACGCGCCGGCCGCACCCGCACCGACGGGCAGCGCGCCCTGCCAGTCCGGCGCCCCCATCGCCACGACCTGGGGGTTGTGGTCACCCACACCTTGCCAGCGCGACGGTGGCAGCACCACCGCCCGCGCCTTGCCGACCACGTTGCCCACCGGCACGAGGCCGCCTTCGCGGCCGTCGCCCTGGCACCGCGAGTCGCACGAGTCGTTGCGGTTGTCGCCGAGCACGAACAGGTAGCCCTGCGGGATCTTCAGCTCCTGGAAGGACTCCTGCACGGTGCTGCGGCCGGGCTCCCAGTACAGGTAGCTCTCGTCGAGCGGCTTGCCGTCGACGGTGACCCGGTTCTTGGCGTCGCAGCAGCTCACGGTCTGGCCACCGACCGCGATCACCCGCTTGACGAAGTCCTCCTCGTTGGCCGACGGCAGACCGACCAGCGAACCGAGGGTCTGCAGGCCACGCGCGAAGACGTTCTGCGACTGCTCGGCGGTGAAGTCCTGGTGCTGCCAGCTGGACGGACCGTGGAACACCACCACGTCGCCGGGCGCCGGGTCGGAGAAGTCGTAGGTGACCTTGTCGACCAGCACGCGGTCGCCGTAGCACCCGGTGCAGCCGTGCAGCGTCTGCTCCATCGACGGCGACGGGATCATGTAGACCCGCGCCAGGAAAGTCTGGATCAGGAAGGCGAGGCCGAACGCGACGACGACGAGGATCGGCAGCTCACGCCAGAACGAGCCCTTCTTCTTGTGCCTGTGCTCCTGCTTGGCCCGCCACTGCGAGAGTGCCTCGGAGTCCCCGTCCGCCAGTGCACGGTCGGGGTCTTCGTCTGCTGGGCCTCGCGACGGCACGACATCAACCACCGGGTCAGCCTACCCAGCAGTCGTGTGTGGCTCAGGTCAGTCCACGTCGGCGAGGCGCTTGCGCAGCCGCCGGCCGAGCCAGAGCACCGGCCAGGCGCCTGCCACACCGACGCCAGCGGGAAGGCCCTGCTGCCAACCCTGTGCGCTCATGGCAACGGCCTGCGGGTTGTGGTCGCCGATGCCCTGCCAGCGCGAAGGCGGCAGCACGATGACGCGCGCCTTGCCGATGACGTTGTCGACGGGGACGGTGCCCACCACGCCTCCGCCGCCCTGCTTGCGGGAGTCGGTGGAGTTCGTGCGGTTGTCACCCATCACCCAGAGCTTGCCGTCCGGGACCTTGACCGGCTCGAAGGGGTCCTCGTCCTCCGGAGAGGTACCGGGCTGCCAGTAGATGTACGGCTCGTCGAGCGGCTTGCCGTCGACGACGACACGGTGCTGCGCGTCACAGCACTGAACGGTCTGGCCGCCGACCGCGATGACCCGCTTGACGAAGTCCCGCTCGTCGGGCGGCGCGAGGCCGACGACGGACGCCACGGTCTGCAGACCGCGCACGACGGGGTTCTCCGAACGGGAGGACTGGAAGTCGTTCTGCCCCCAGGCGTCCGGTCCGCGGAAGACCACGACGTCACCCGGCTTCACGTCGGAGAAATCGTAGGTGATCTTGTCGACGAGGACGCGGTCGTTCGAGCAGCCGGGGCACCCGTGCAGGGTCTGCTCCATGGACTGCGAAGGGATGACGTAGACCCGCGCGAGGAACGTCTGGATCACGAAGGTGAGCACCAACGCGGTCACCGCGAGGATCAGCACCTCACGCCACAGCGGGTTCTTCTTCGGCTCACTGCGAAAACTCCCGGCCGAGTCCTCGTCGGACCCGGTACCGGGAGTTTCGGCTGAGCTGGCCCGAGGATCCTGATCATCCTGGTCAGCGGAGGAGCGCACTGGGTCTGCCACGTGGGCAGGTTACCGGTAGCGGCGAACGGCGGTCAGCTGACCGGCTTCGCGTGGCGCTTCTCCTTGATCTTGGCGGCCTTGCCGCGCAGGTCGCGCAGGTAGTACAGCTTCGCCCGGCGGACGTCACCGCGGGTCGCGACCTCGATCTCCGAGATGTTCGGGGAGTGCACCGGGAAGGTGCGCTCCACGCCGACACCGAACGAGACCTTGCGCACGGTGAAGGTCTCGCGGATGCCGCCGCCCTGGCGACGGATCACGACGCCCTGGAACACCTGGACTCGCTCTCGAGAGCCCTCGATGACGCGGACGTGGACCTTCAGCGTGTCGCCCGGCCGGAAGCTGGGAATGTCGGAGCGCAGCGACTGGGCGTCAAGAGCGTCCAGGGTGTTCATCGATGGTCCGTCCTCGTCCTCACGTGTAGTGCAGTACTCCCCCTGGCGCAGGCACCCGTCACAGCGGAACTTCCACGGTGCGACACCTCGGGGGCGGGCTTTCGGTGCGCGCCGGAAACCATGTACCGGCTGCAGCAACCTGTCCAGTGTGCCAGATGGGGCCCACCGAAACGAAATCGCCCTACTCGGCGTCCGGCCGAAGCCGTTCCAGCAGGGCCCTGTCGTGCTTGTCGAAAGCGCTGTCCGGCAAGGCTTCCAGCAGTTCCGGCCGGCGCCTGAGGGTGCGTTCGACCGACTGGTCGCGACGCCAGCGGTCGATCGCCTTGTGGTTGCCGGACCTCAGCACGTCGGGCACGGCCAGCTCACGCCACACCTCCGGCCGGGTGTAGCTCGGGCCTTCGAGCAGACCATCCGAAAAGGAGTCCTGCGCGGCCGAGGCCGGATTGCCGAGCACACCGGGCAGGAGCCTGGCGACGGCCTCGACCATCACCAGTACCGCGACCTCGCCTCCGACCAGCACGTAGTCACCGATGGACACCTCGTCCACGCGCATGCGCCGGGACGCGTCCTCGACGACCCGCTGGTCGATGCCCTCGTACCGCCCGCAGGCGAACACGAGGTGGGACTCGGCGGCGTACTCGTGCGCCAGCGCCTGGGTGAACGGCCGGCCCGCCGGCGTCGGCACCACCAGTCGGGGGACGGTGTCGCCTGCGCACACCTCGTCGAGTGCGTCCCCCCACACCTGAGGCTTCATCACCATGCCGGGGCCGCCACCGTACGGGCTGTCGTCGACGGCCTTGTGCACGTCGTGCGTCCAGTCGCGCAGGTCGTGCACACCGACGCTGATCAGGCCGCGGTCGATGGCCTTGCCGAGCAGCGCGGCACGCAGCGGCGCGAGGTACTCGGGAAAGATCGTGACGACGTCAATCCGCATCGAACAGGCCCTCTGGCGGGTCGAGCACCACGCGACCGCCGGGGATGTCGACGGTCGGCACGATCTGCTTCACAAAAGGCACGAGCGTCTCCGCACCGTCGGGACGGCGGATGACCAGCAACTCACCACCGGGGCCGTGTGTGACCTCCAGCACGGTGCCGACCTTCTCGCCGTCGGTCAGGACCGCGGCGAGTCCCTCGAGTTCGTGGTCGTAGAACTCGTCCGGGTCGTCGGTGGGCGGGAGGTCGTCGGTGCTCGCCAGCAACAGCGCGCCGCGCACCGCCTCGGCGACGTCGCGCGTCACGACCTCCTCGAAACGCACCAGCAGCCGCCCGGCGTGGGGCCGGGCGGCTGCGATGGTGAGGTTGCGAGACGTACCGTCGCGAAGCTTCGCGACCACGACGGCACCGAGCGCGAACCGCGTCTCGGGCGAATCGGTCCGCACGTCCACGGCGAGCTCGCCGGTGATCCCGTGCGCCTTGGCCACGCGGCCCACGACGACGTCCATGCCCTCTTCTGCTTCTTCTTCGTTCAACGGTCGGTGTCGACCACGTCGACCCGCACGCCGCGACCGCCGATACCGGCCATCACGGTGCGCAGGGCCGTCGCGGTGCGACCACCACGACCGATCACCTTGCCGAGGTCGTCCGGGTGGACGTGCACCTCGAGGGTGCGACCGCGGCGGGTGGTGACCAGGTTGACCCGGACGTCGTCCGGGTGGTCGACGATGCCGCGAACGAGGTGTTCGAGGGCGTCAGCCAACAAACTCACGCCTCGTCCTTGGCGGCGGCGGCCGGCTCGGCAGCCTCGGAATCCCCGGCCGCCTTCTTGCCGGACTTCTTCCTCGGCGTGGTGGCCTCGGTCATCGGCTCGTCATTGGCGGCGGCCAGCGCGGCGGCGAAGAGCTCGGCCTTGTCCGGCTTCGGCTCCTTGAGCTTCAGCGTGCCCTCGGCGCCCGGCAGGCCCTTGAACTTCTGCCAGTCACCGGTGATCTCGAACAGGCGCTGGACCGACTCGGTCGGCTGCGCACCGACGCCCAGCCAGTACTGCGCCCGGTCGGACTCGACCTCGATGAACGAAGGCTCTTGCTTCGGGTGGTACTTGCCGATCGTCTCGATGGCCTTGCCATTGCGACGGGTGCGCGAGTCGGAGACGATGATCCGGTAGTACGGCTGACGGATCTTGCCAAGTCGCTGCAGCTTGATCTTGACGGCCACGGGTAGGGGTGCTCCTCAAGCTCTCGTTTGCTCAGTTGCGGGCACTCGCCCCCCGAGTGGGGACGGGACGGGAGAGCCCAAAGGTCATGGCGCCACGGCACGGTGAGAGGGTCCGGCCTCGGCGAACAACCAGCCATTCTGCCAGACGGCCGCGTCCGAATACGAATCGGTGTGCCGTCGGTCGCTCAGGAGGGCATCACGCCGAGCGACACCAGCAGCATCGTCAGGCCTGGCAGGAAGTTGTTGACCACGTGCGCGACGACGCTCGCGGTGAGCCTGCGGGTGATCAACCGCGCCATCCCGATCGGCAGGCCGATGACGATCAGCAGCGACGTGCGCAGGGGTTCGAGGTGACTCGCCGCGAAGATGAGCGTGGTCAGCACGAACGCGGCCCAGCGACTCCAGCCCTGCCTCTCGATCGCGCCCCACAGCAGCCCGCGGTAGATGATCTCCTCGCACAGCGGCCCGAGGAAGCACACGTACAGGAACAGGACCACGGCTGCCGCCACGGGCAGCGAGGCGTTGTCCACGAGCGCGCCGATCGCGGAGGTCGCGTTGCCCTGTCCCACGGCCTTCACCCAGATCACCGCGGCCAGGTAGGTGAGCACCAGGCCGACCAGGCCCAGTTGCAGGCCGACCTTCACGTCGTGCCAGTTCCAGCGCAGGCGCAGGTCGATCGACGGGCCGTTGCCCCGCACGGTCGTGATCACCACCGCCACAGTCGCGGCGAGCACGGTGGGCGCGATGAGGCCGACCATGAAGAACGGCAGGGACTTGCCCGTGGTCGCGCCGGAGGTCTTGGCGAGTGCGGCGACGAACACGGCCGAGCAGACGAAGACCGCCTCCACGAGCAGGAAGGCGCCGAACCCCCACCGCTGCCCCGACCGGTCCGGAGCGGGCTGCGCGCCAACGGCCCGCACGCTGGCCAGCAGGCCGGGGCGCCGATCCGGGTCTTGCGGTGGCTTCACGACGAGCACATTAGTCAGGCGGCCGCGAAGTACAGGTACAAC
>DASYMV010000255.1:0-8263 GCA_036008865.1 Pseudonocardiaceae bacterium
CTCCGGCTGCGGTTACCGGTAGTCGCGCATGCCATGAGGGGAGCTCTCAAGACACTCCGGTGTCTTGAGAGCTCCCCTCATGCGCACTCACTCGTTGTCGGCGCCCGGCGTGGTCTTGGCCACCTGCATCAGGAACTCGATGTTCGTCCGGCTCTTGCGGAGCCGGTCGAGCAGCAGGTCGATCGCCTGCTGGCCGTCCAGGGCGTGCAGCACGCGACGCAGCTTGTGCATCACGGCGAGCTCGTCCGGCGACAGCAGCAGCTCTTCCTTGCGGGTACCGGACGAGTCGACGTCCACCGCGGGGAAGGTCCGCTTGTCGGCGATCTTGCGGTCGAGCTTGATCTCGGCGTTGCCGGTGCCCTTGAACTCTTCGAAGATCACCGTGTCACCGGCCGAACCGGTCTCCACCAGTGCGGTGGCGAACACCGTCAGCGAGCCGCCGTTCTCGATGTTGCGTGCCGCACCGAGGAACCGCTTCGGCGGGAACAGGGCGGTCGAGTCCACACCACCGGACAGGATTCGGCCGGAGGCCGGCGCTGCCAGGTTGTAGGCCCGGCCCAGACGCGTGATCGAGTCGAGCAGCACGACGACGTCGTGGCCCATCTCGACCAGGCGCTTGGCCCGCTCGATGGCGAGTTCGGCGACCGTGGTGTGGTCCGACGGCGGACGGTCGAACGTCGAGGCGATGACCTCGCCCTTCACCGACCGCTGCATGTCCGTGACCTCTTCAGGACGCTCGTCCACGAGGACGACCATCAGGTGGGTCTCGGGGTTGTTGGTGGTGATCGCGTTCGCGATCGCCTGCAGCACCGACGTCTTACCGGCCTTCGGCGGCGAGACGATCAGTGCGCGCTGCCCCTTGCCGACCGGCATCACCAGGTCGATGACGCGGGTGGTGAGGATGTGCGGCTCGGTCTCGAGACGCAGTCGCTCATTCGGGTACAGCGGGGTCAGCTTGGTGAACTCCGGCCGTGCGCGGGCCTCTTCGGGCGGGAGCCCGTTGATGCTGTCCACGCGGACCAGCGGGTTGAACTTCTGCCGCTGCTGCTCACCGTCACGCGGCTGGCGGACGGCACCGGTGATCGCGTCACCGCGACGCAGGCCGTGCTTGCGCACGAGCGACAGCGAGACGTAGGCGTCGTTCGGACCGGCGAGGTAGCCGGAGGTGCGCACGAAGGCGTAGTTCTCCAGCACGTCGAGGATGCCCGCGACGGGCAGCAGGACGTCGTCCTCCCGCACCTCGGTGTCGGGGCCACCCGCGCCGCCCTCGCCGCGACCACCACGGCGGCGGCGGTCGCGGAAGCGACGGCCGCGACGGCCGCCCTCTTCGTCGTCGTCCTCCGGACCGTTCTGGCGGTTGTTGCGGTTCTGGGTGCGGTCGTTCTGGGTGCGGTCGTTCTGGGTGCGGTCGTTCTGCCGCTCCTGGCGGTTGCCGCGGTCGGAACGCTCGGTCCGGTCGGAACGCTCGGTCCGCTCCTGGCGCTCGCCGCCCTGCGGGCGGTCGCCCTGCTGGGTGTCGGTCGAGTCCGGGCTGCCGGCCGCGCGGCCGGCGGAACGACGCCGTCGGTTGTTGCGTCGGCCACCGTCTTCGTCACCACCGGCGGGAGCCGATGGACGCTCGACGGTCTGCTGGCCTTCGGCCGGCGCGGCCGGACGTTCGGCCACGTCGAGCTGTTGCTGGACGGGCTGCTCAGTCTGCTGCTGGGCAGGCTGCTCAGCGGGCTTGTCAGCCGGCTTCTCGGCCACCTTCTCGACGGCCTTTGCGGCGGGCTTCTCGGCCTTGGCTGCCGGCGGCGTCGCGGCGTTGCCCCGACCGGAGGTACCGCCCTGCCGCTCCTTGATGGCCGCGATGAGGTCGCCCTTGCGCATGCCCGCGATGTCGGTGATGCCGAGTTGGCCGGCGAGCTCGCGAAGTTCGGCGAGCACCATGCCGGACAGGCCCGCGCGACGGCGCGGGGTGCTGCCGTTGGAAGGGGTGGACAGAGCGGTCTCCTCGGCTCCGGAACTGGCAGCGGCATCGGGAGCAGCGGAAACGCCGCTGCTCAACAAATCGGTGTTGCTCACACATGTCCTTCCTGACCGGGCCCCGCCTCCTACGCGGCCCAGCGGACCTGCCGTCCGACGGAATGCGGAACGGCAGTTCGTCCGGTGAAGGCGGACCTCGACGTGGCGATATCGCACGAACGACGGAATCCGCCGGCACGGGACTTTCTCGGTCACACGGCGATCGGGTGCCTTTCAGCGCCGACCCCGCCCTTGCGGCACAGGGTCAATTCACTGAAGGGATGCGACCCGGAACGAATGTCCGGGCGCGGCACCGGCGCCCGTGCGCGCGGTGACTGATCGCCCCCGAGGGTAGACGCACGCTCCGCCGGGTGCAACAACCGGGGTGTCCGCGCGTCGTACCTCGTGCAACAGCGGTCGCGGTCGCGTTGTTCCTGGAAGGCGAGGGTTCTTGCGAGAAAGTGCGAAGTCGATCAGCCGAGCGGATGCACCCGGACACCCTCGCTGTCCACGCCTGGCCTGCGCATCTCGAAGCCCGACAGGTCGACGCCCTCCGGAACCTCACCGTCCGCGGGCAAGGCGAGGACGGTCGGACCGGCCCCGGACACCGCTGCGGGAACGCCGGCCGCGCGCAATTCATCGATCACCCGAATGGTGTTCGGCCAGGCGGGCTCGCGGTACGGCTGGTGCAGCCTGTCCTCGGTGGCGGCCATCAGCAGGGCCGGATCCCTGGTGAGAGCGTGCACGGCAAGCGCGGCGCGCCCGGCGGCGAACGCCGCGTCGGCGTGCGGCACCGTCGAGGGCAGCAGGCCGCGAGTGGTCTTGGTGGACGACTCCTGCGCCGGGATGAGCACGACCGGCCGCAGGTCCGGGTGCGGGTCCAGCCGCACCGCGCGGAACCGCTCGCCCTCCGACCACGCCACGACCGCACCGCCGAACATGCTGGCGGCGGCGTTGTCCGCGTGCCCCTCGAACTCGGCGGCGATCTGCAGCGCGGCCGCGTCCAGCTCCCGTCCGGCCAGTGCGTACGCGGCGGCGATGCCGGCGACCACCGCGGCGGCCGACGAACCGAGCCCGCGGGAGTGCGGGATGGCGTTGCAGCAGGTCAGCGCCAGCCCGGACGGGGTGAAGTCGATCAGTTCGCACGCAGACCGGAACGCGCGGACGACCAGGTGGCCCTCGCCGGTGGAGACGCTTTCGGCGCCTTCGCCCTCGACGTGGACGGTCAGTCCCCGGTCGGCGAGCCGCACCTCGACGACGTCGTGGATGCCCAGTGCCATGCCCAGCGCGTCGAACCCGGATCCCAGGTTGGCCGTCGACGCCGGCACGGTCACCCGGACACCACTACCGCTGTTCACGGCCTGTTTCCGCCACTCAGGACCGGCGTCACGACAGCTCCAGGGCGGTGGCGACCGCGCCGGGGTCGACCGGCACGGGCTCGACCTCGGTGGTGCCGAGCAGGGCGGTTCCGGGGTCCTTCAGGCCGTGCCCGGTGACCGTGCAGACCACGAGCGAGCCCTTGGGCAACCGCCCGTCGGCGGCAGTGGCCAGCAAGCCGGCCACGCTGGTCGCCGATGCCGGCTCGACGAACACGCCCTCGTGGGCGGCGAGCAGCCGGTAGGCCTCCAGGATCTTCTCGTCCGTCACGGCGTCGAAGAGACCGCCGGACTCCTCCTTGGCACTCATCGCACCGCCCCAGGACGCGGGACTGCCGATGCGGATGGCGGTGGCGATCGTCTCCGGGTTCGACACCGGGTGACCGAGCACGAGAGGCGCGGCACCCGCCGCCTGGAAGCCGAACATCCGCGGCGTGCCCTCGACGACACCGTCCTCGGCGTACTCGCGGTACCCGCGCCAGTAGGCGGTGATGTTGCCCGCGTTGCCGACCGGAAGGCAGTGCACGTCCGGCGCGCGCCCGAGCACGTCGCAGATCTCGAAGGCCGCGGTCTTCTGACCGGCGATCCGGACGGGGTTCACCGAGTTCACCAGGGTCACGGGGTACTCGGCCGAGGTCTTGCGCGCCAGTTCGAGGCAGTCGTCGAAGTTGCCGTCGATCTGCAGGATCTTCGCACCGTGCGCGACGGCTTGCGCCATCTTGCCGAGTGCGATCTTGCCGCGCGGGACCAGCACCGCGGAGGTGAGGCCGGCCTTCGCGGCGTACGCCGCGGCCGACGCCGAGGTGTTGCCGGTCGAGGCGCAGATGACCGCCTGGTAGCCGCTGGCCAGCGCGTGCGTCATCGCCACGGTCATGCCGCGGTCCTTGAACGAGCCGGTCGGGTTCGCACCCTCGACCTTGATCAGCACGCGGCAACCGGTGACCTCGGAGAGGTACTCCGCCTCCACCAACGGCGTGCCGCCCTCGTGCAGGGTGACGACCCTGGCCCCTTCGGGGAGCGGGATCCGGTCCGCATAGGCGTGGATGATCCCCGGCCACCCCGGCCGCACGGCTGCACTCACTCCAGTTTCGAGGGTCATGCTTCCTCGCCCTCCACCCGCATCACGCTGACGACCTCCCGGACGACGGGCAAGCCGCCGATCTTGTCCACTGTGGACCTCAAAGCCGCGTCAGGTGCCGCGTGCGTGACGACCACGAGGCTCGCGTCGTCGACGCGACCCTCCTGGCGCACGGCGGCGATGCTGACGTCGTGCTCGGCGAACACCGCGGCGACCTGCGCGAGCACGCCCGTGCGGTCCACCACGTCAAGACTGATGTGGTACCGCGTCGAGGTCTGCCCCATCGGTCGCACGGGTAGCGCCGCGTAGGCGGACTCACGCGGGCCTCGGCCGCTGACGACGCGGTTGCGCGCCACGGCGACGAGGTCGCCGAGCACCGCGCTCGCCGTCGGCGCACCGCCGGCGCCCTGGCCGTAGAACATCATCTCACCGGCCGCGTCCGCCTCGACGAACACCGCGTTGAACGCACCGTTCACACTGGCCAACGGGTGGGTGCGGGGAATCATCGCCGGGTGCACGCGCACCGCGACGGACTCGGTCTCCGATCCGTCGCCGTTCGACGTGGTGACGCGCTCGCAGATGGCGAGCAGCTTGACGGTGCGGCCGAGGCTCTTGGCGGCCGCGATGTCCGCGGCACTGACTCCCGCGATGCCCTCGCGGTGGACATCGGCCGCGGTCACTCTCGTGTGGAACGAGAGCGAGGCCAGGATCGCGACCTTGGAGGCGGCGTCGAAGCCGTCGACGTCCGCGGTCGGGTCGGCCTCGGCGTAGCCGAGGAGGGTCGCCTCTTCCAGCGCCTCGGAGTAGCCGGCACCGGTCGCGTCCATTGCGGAGAGGATGAAGTTCGTGGTGCCGTTGACGATGCCCATGACACGGGTGATCCGGTCGCCCGCGAGGGACTCGCGCAGCGGTCGCAGCAGCGGGATCGCACCCGCGACCGCGGCCTCGAAGTACAGGTCGGCACCGGAGGCGTCGGCCGCTTCGAACAGCTCCGCCGAGTGCTCGGCGAGCAGCGCCTTGTTCGCGGTCACCACGGACTTGCCCGCCCGCAGCGCCTGCAACAGCAGGGTTCGCGCGGGCTCGATGCCGCCGATGACCTCGACGACGACGTCGATGTCGGAGTCGACCAAGGCGGAGGCGTCGGTCGTGAGGAGCCGCTCGGGAACCTCGCGGTGCTTGTTGGGCCTGCGCACGGCGATGCCGGTCAGCTCGACCGGCGCACCCACGCGTGCCGTGAGGTCGGCCGCCTGGTCGGTCAGCAGACGGACGACCTCAGTGCCGACCGTGCCGCAGCCGAGCAGAGCGACCTTGATCGGTTTACCTTCCGGCACCTTCACACCTCCAGGCGGAAAAGGTCGTCCTCGGTCTCCCGGCGCAGCAGCAGCCGGGCCTGGCCGTCGTTGACCGCGACCACCGCCGGCCGGGGCAGCCGGTTGTAGTTGCTGGCCATCGAGTAGCAGTAAGCACCTGTCGCGGCGACCGCGAGCAGGTCGCCGGGGGCGAGGTCGTCCGGCAGCCAGCAGTCGCGCACGATCACATCACCGGACTCGCAGTGCTTTCCCACGACTCGGCTGAGTGCGGGCAGGCCGTCCGGCGCCGTGGTCTGGGAGACGCGCCTGCAGTCGTAGACGGCGTCGTACAGGGCAGTGCGGATGTTGTCGCTCATGCCGCCGTCGACACTCACGTAGCGCCGGTGTGCGCCCGCGTCGAGCTCCACGTCCTTGACGGTGCCGACCTCGTAGACGGTCACGGTGCCGGGGCCGACGATCGCACGGCCGGGCTCGACGGCGATGGCGGGCATCGGCAGGTCGTTGTGCTCGCACTCCTTCTGCACGATGTTGTGCAGCTGTCGGGCGAGCTCAGCGGGCGGAGGCGGATCATCGTCCGGCGTGTAGGCGATGCCCAGACCGCCACCGAGGTCCACAGTGGACACCGTGTCGAGCAGCTCGGCCCCGTGCTCGGTGCGCAGGTCGGCGAGCAGGCCGATGACCCGGCGCGCGGCGACCTCGAAGCCGCTCGCGTCGAAGATCTGCGAGCCGATGTGGCTGTGCAGGCCGATCAGTCGCAGGCCCTCCGCCTTGAGCACTCGCCGCGCGGCCTCGGCGGCGTCTCCCGAGGACAGCGAGAAGCCGAACTTCTGGTCCTCGTGCGCGGTGGCGATGAACTCGTGGGTATGCGCCTCGACACCGACGGTCACCCGGATCATCACCGGCTGGACGACGCCGCGCTCCCTGGCGATCTGGTCGAGCCGGGCGATCTCGTAGAAGGAGTCGAGCACGACGGCACCGATCCCCGCCTCGACCGCCGCCGTCAGTTCGGCGGAGGACTTGTTGTTGCCGTGCAGGGCGATGCGCTCGGGCGGGAAATCCGCACGCAGCGCGACGGCGAGCTCGCCCCCACTGCACACGTCCAGGCTCAGGCCCTCCTCGGCGACCCATCGCGCGACCCCCACGCTGAGGAACGCCTTGGACGCGTAGTGCACGAGCATCGGGTCGCCGAAGGCCTCCGCGTGCTCGCGGCAGCGGGCGCGGAAGTCGGCCTCGTCCATCACGAAGAGCGGCGTGCCGAACTCCTCGGCGAGCGTGCGGACGTCGACGCCGGCCACCCGCACCGCGCCGTCCTCGCCGCGCTCGACGTTGCGCGGCCACACCGCGGGGGCGAGCGAGTCGAGGTCTTCCGAGGTGGCCGGGCACGCACCAGCGGTGTTGCCGGGCAGCAGGACGTCGGCGTGCCGGGGACCGGCGGGGTGTGCGCGCATCACATGCGCTCCGGAGCGGTCACGCCGAGCAGCGCTAGGCCGTTGGCGAACACCTGACGGGTGGCGGCGCAGAGCTGCAGCCTGGCCTGATGCAACGGAGTCGTCTCCTCATCGCCGCGCGGGAGGACCCGGCAGGCTTCGTAGAACCGGTGGTAGTCCCCGGCCAACTGCTCGAGGAACCGCGCGAGGCGATGCGGCTCGCGCAGTTCGGCCGCCGTGGCGACCACGCGCGGGAACTCACCGATGGTGCGGATCAGGTCGCCCTCGCGTTCATGCGTGAGCAGCCCCAGGTCGGCGTCAGCGGGGTCTGCGACCTCGAGGCCGAGGTCGGCCGCGTTGCGCAGCAGCGAGGCCAGCCTGGAGTGGGCGTACTGCACGTAGTACACGGGGTTGTCGTTGCTGCGCTTGCGCAGCAGGTCGAGGTCGATGTCGAGTGAGGAGTCCACCGAGGACCGCGTCATCGCGTAGCGCGCGGCGTCGACGCCGACCGCCTCGGTGAGGTCCTCCATGGTGATGACGGTTCCGGCGCGCTTGCTCATCCGCACGGGCTTGCCCTCGCTGACGAGGTTGACCATCTGACCGATGAGCACCTCGACCGTGTCCGGGTCGTCACCGAGCGCCGCGGCGGCGGCCTTCAACCTGCCGATGTAGCCGTGGTGGTCGGCGCCGAGCATGTAGATGTTCAGGTCGAACCCGCGCGCCCGCTTGTCCTGCAGGTACGCGATGTCACCGGCGATGTAGGCGGGGGCGCCGTCGCTCTTGATGACGACGCGGTCCTTGTCGTCGCCGAAGTCGGTCGAACGCAGCCACCAGGCGCCCTCGGCGAAGTACAGCGCGCCGGACTTCTTCAGCGACTCCACCGCCCGCTCGACGGCGCCCGAGGCGTGCAGCGAGTCCTCGTGGAAGAACACGTCGAAGTCGGTGCCGAACTCGTGCAGGCTCTGCTTGATCTCGTCGAACATCAGGCCGACACCGATCCGGCGGAACGTCTCCCGGCGCTGCTCGTCCGGCATCGAGAGCGCGCTGGGTTCCTGACGGATGACCTCG
>DASYMV010000256.1:0-5717 GCA_036008865.1 Pseudonocardiaceae bacterium
TCCCCGTCGTCCCCGTCCTCGCGGTGCTGGCATCGTTCTACCTGATGCTCAACCTGCCAGGGGCCACCTGGATCCGGTTCGTCGTGTGGATGGCGGTCGGGCTCGTCGTGTACTTCGCCTACGGCGCCAGGCACAGTCGGCTCCGCACCGACCCGAACTACTCCCAGGCCGTCGACAAGGCCGCGAGCGAGCGCTGACCACCGATGGCTCCGCCGCTCACTTCGGCCTACGGCCGGTCGAGGTGGACGCCGGCCGAGCGCTGTGCGGCCGAGGACGCCGGGGGTGATCACGATGATGCCTGCCCTGGCCAGGGCACCGAGCCGGGAGGTGTGGAACAGGACGGGTTCGGTGGCAGCGGCCAGGGCGACCTCGGCGGCTTGCGTCGCCCTCGACGACCTGGAGACGTTCTTCGCGCTCGAGTCCTCACTGCGGGCACGGGAGGAGCCGCCGCGTGAACCTCCGGCCGTCGCAGAATCGGCCTGGTACCTCGCCGAGTTCACCCGCGTGTGGGATCGCGGAGAACTCGGCTACCGGACGATCGTGTTCCAGGGACGGATCGCGGGATTCGGCGGTGTTCAGCCCAAGCTCTGGCGGGAGCGCCACTGCTGGAATCTCCACTACCGCGGCGGCTGCGGCCGTGCATCCGGCGTGGCCGGTCGTCGTGGAAACCCGCCCGTGGAACACCACAGCGATCAAGGTTGCCGAGCGAGCCGGACTGAGCAGGCAGGAAGCGCGGGCCGACGACGAGTACGCCGTACTCCTCCTGGAGACGACACGCTGAACCAGCAGACGATCCCGGCCGTGTCAGCGACGGATGCGGCGGAGAACCCAGGTGACCAGGACCTCGTCGTGATGCTCGGCGCCGGGCGTCGTGGTCCCTGCGGGTCAGTTGATCCACTCAGGTGCGTCGGTCAAGACAGTGCTTCCGCCACTGGTCAGGACTCCGAATTCTCGTACAGGTGGCGCTTGCTGATGTACTGCACGACCCCGTCGGGGACGAGATACCAGACGGGCATTCCGGCCGCGACGCGCTTGCGGCAATCGGTCGACGAGATCGCCATCGCGGGCACCTCGATCAGGGAGACGGCTCCGGCGGGCAGGTGGTGGTCGTTCAGCTCGTAACCGGGCCGCGTGACACCGATGAAGTGCGCCAAGGTGAACACGTCGTCCGCCCGGCGCCACGACAAGATCTGCTCCAGCGCGTCCGCACCCGTGATGAAGAACAGATCGGCGTCGGGATACTGCGCCTTGAGGTCGGTCAGCGTGTCGATGGTGTAGGTGAGGCCTCCGCGATCGATGTCCGCCCTGCTCACCGAGAAACGCGGATTGGACGCCGTGGCGATCACGGTCATCAGGTAGCGGTCCTCCGCCTTGCTGACCTCGCGATCGCTCTTCTGCCACGGCTGGCCGGTCGGCACGAAGATCACTTCTTCCAGGTCGAACCTGGCTTGCACCTCGCTGGCCGCGACGAGGTGACCGTGGTGGATCGGGTCGAAGGTGCCGCCCATGACACCGATCCTGCGGGCGTTGGACATGGCTGATCAGAGTACGTGTCGACCGCGCGGACGGCCGCCGGATCCCCCCGGACGGCCACCGGCGCGTCCCCGAACTCCTCGGCGGCCTCGGAGCAGGCGCACGGGAGCGCGATCCGGTGGGCTTGTTCTCACCAGCGCGGCGCCGCACCGGTCATGGCGCCGCACCGGTCATGAGGAGGGCCGGATGTGCCCGTCACCCCACACGATCCATTTGGACGAGGTCAGCTCGGTCAGGCCCATCGGGCCGCGCGCGTGCAGCTTCTGGGTCGAGATGCCGATCTCAGCTCCCAACCCGAGTTGGGCGCCGTCGGTGAACGCCGTCGAGGCGTTGACCATCACCGCGGCCGCGTCGACGCGCGCGGTGAACTGGCGCGCGGCCCGCACGTCCGACGTCACGATCGCCTCGGTGTGGCCGGAGCCGTGCGCCGCGATGTGAGTGATGGCGTCGTCGAGGGAATCGACGACCTTGGCCGCGATGTCCAGTGACAGGTACTCGACGTCCCAGTCCTCGTCCGTGGCGGGCACGACGTCCGAACCTGCCAGCGAAGCGAACCGCGGGTCCGCGTGCACCGTCACGCCCGCGTCGCGCAACACCGCGGAGATCCGCGGGACGAACTCGTCCGCGACGTCCGCGTGCACGAGCACGGTCTCGGCCGCGTTGCAGACGCTCGTGCGCCGCGTCTTCGCGTTCAGCACGATCCGCTCGGCGTCATCGAGGTCGGCGGCGGCGTCGACGTACACGTGACAGTTGCCGACACCGGTCTCAACGGTCGGCACCGTGGCCTGCTCGACGACCGCGGCGATCAACCCCGCGCCCCCGCGGGGGATCACCAGATCGACCAGGCCGCGCGCGGTGATCAGGTGGTGAACCGAGGCGCGATCGTGGCAGGGCAGCAACTGCACTGCATCCGCGGGCAGCCCGCTCGCCTCCAGCGCGTCGCGGAGGACGGCGACGAGCGCGGTGTTCGAACGCTCGGCGGACGAGGAGCCGCGCAGGAGCACGGCGTTGCCCGACTTCAAGGCCAGGCCGGCGGCGTCGACCGTGACGTTGGGGCGCGCCTCGTAGACCATGCCGACGACACCGAGCGGCACGCGGACCTGCCGCATCTCCAGTCCGTTCGGCAGGATCCCACCGCGCAGCACCTCACCAACCGGGTCCGGCAAGCCGGCGACGGTCAGCAGGCCCTCTGCGATCCCCTCGATGCGCTGCGGCGACAACTCGAGGCGGTCGAGCAGCCCTTCGGCCATGCCGGATTCGCGTCCGGCGTCCAGGTCCTCGGAGTTGGCCTTCAGAATCTCCTCGGCGCGATCCCGCAGAGCGGTCGCCATCGCCTGCAGCGCTGCGTCCTTGCGCTCGCGCGTGGCGAGCACGAGTTCCCCGGCTGCCGCGCGGGCGCGGCGCGCTGCGGTGTGGACCTCTTCGCGCAGGTTGGTGTGCGTCGTTTCGCGAGGTGCGGCGGCGGTCGTCACCCTGGCAAGCCTACGGCGGCCGTCCCGCGATGTCGCACAGGTGTCCCGGCTGGTGGACGGGGCAGGTCGGCGACTGTCGGCCCATGCTGACACAGTGGGAGTCGTGGACGAGCACGCACTTCGGGAATCTGCCGAACAGCGACTGCGGGCACTCGCCGGCCCGGACGCCCGGTTGCGCGAGGACCAGTGGACGGCGATCCACGCCCTGGTGGCCGACCGGCGCCGGGCGCTGGTGGTGCAGCGCACGGGTTGGGGCAAGTCGGCGGTGTACTTCATCGCGACCGCGCTGCTGCGCGAACTCGGCGAGGGGCCGACGGTCATCGTGTCACCGCTGCTCGCGCTGATGCGCAACCAGGTCGACGCAGCGGCCCGCGCGGGCGTGCACGCGGCCACGATCAACTCGGCGAACACCGACGAGTGGCAGGGCGTGCAGGACGCGGTCGCCGCAGGTGAGGTCGACGTGCTGCTCGTCAGCCCGGAGAGGCTGAACAACCCGGACTTCCGCGACACCGTGTTGCCCCAACTCACGGCGTCCGCGGGCCTGCTGGTCGTCGACGAGGCGCACTGCATCTCGGACTGGGGTCACGACTTCCGGCCGGATTACCGGCGGTTGCGCACGCTGCTCACCGAACTCCCGGCCGGAGTGCCCGTGCTCGCGACGACCGCGACGGCCAACGACCGCGTGGTGCGCGACGTCGCAGAACAGCTCGGACTGGGCTCGGGCTCGGACGCGCTGGTTCTGCGGGGTCCGCTGGACCGGGAGAGCCTGCGGCTGTCCGCCGTGCGGCTGCCGACGGCGGAGGCTCGCCTCGGGTGGCTCGCCGAGCACCTGGAGCAACTGCCCGGCTCGGGGATCATCTACACGCTGACCGTCGCCTCGGCCGACGACGTGGCGGCGTTCCTGCGCGATCGCGGTTACGAGGTGGCCGCGTACTCCGGCCGTACCGACCCGGCCGAACGCCAGCGCGCGGAGGAAGACCTGCTGGCCAACCGCGTCAAGGCGCTCGTCGCCACGTCCGCGCTCGGCATGGGATTCGACAAGCCCGACCTCGGTTTCGTCGTGCACCTCGGCGCGCCGCCCTCCCCGATCGCGTACTACCAGCAGATCGGACGTGCGGGCCGCGGCGTCGAACGTGCCGAGGTGCTGCTGCTGCCGGGCCCCGAGGACCGCGACATCTGGGCGTACTTCGCCTCGCTGGCCTTCCCCCCTGAACGCATCGTGCGCCAGGTCCTCGACGCGCTCGCGAACGCTGAGCGGCCGCTGTCCACGGCCGCGCTCGAGCCGATGGTCGAACTGTCGCGCACGCGCCTGGAAGTGGTGCTGAAGGTGCTCGACGTCGACGGTGCGGTGAAGCGGGTTCGCGGCGGCTGGCAGTCCACGGGGCAGCCCTGGGAGTACGACGCGGACCGGTACGAGCGCATCGCCGAGGCGCGCGCGGTGGAGCAGCAGGCGGTGCTCGACTACCTGAGCACGTCGGGGTGCCGCATGGAGTTCCTGCTGCGGCAACTGGACGACCCGCACGCCGAGCCCTGTGGACGCTGCGACAACTGCACCGGACAGCGGCCGTCCACGGATGTTTCCGACACCGCCGCCTCGGCGGCTCGGGAACGATTGCTGAGGCCGGGCGTCGAACTGAACCCGCGCAAGCAGTGGCCGACCGGCATGGCGGCGCTCGGCATCCCGCTGTCCGGCCGGATCCCCGCGGGGGAGGCCGCGGGCACCGGTCGCGCCCTGGGGAGACTCACCGACATCGGCTGGGGCAATCGCTTGCGCACGCTGTTCACCGACGAACGCGACGAGCAGATCCCCGACGACGTGTTCCAGGCGTGCGTGAAGGTGCTGACCGCGTGGGACTGGTCGGCACGCCCCGTCGGTGTGGTCACGATCGGCTCGCGCCGTCGGCCGAAGCTGGTCGGCAGCTTCGGCGAGCGGATCGCGACCATCGGCCGGCTGCCACTGCTCGGGCAGGTGGAGGTCGGCGAGGCGACACACCGTGCGAACAGCGCGCAGCGGTTGGCCGGGCTGTGGCACGGCATGCGCGCACCGGAACTGCCCGCACTCGACGGTCCGGTCCTGCTCATCGACGATCAGGTCGACACCGGCTGGACCATGACCGTCGCGGCACGCCTGCTCCGCCAAGCCGGCGCGCCGGCCGTGCTGCCCTTCGCGCTCGCCGTCACCGCCTGAACGACGCCTACCCGACGGGGTCGGGTTGTGGCAGGGTCCCGACATGACCGAGGTGGCGCTCAAGCATCGGCTCCCCGTCCGCACGCTCGTCGCGGCGAGCATCGGCAACGCGATCGAGTGGTACGACTGGACGATCTTCGCGACGTTCAGCATCTACTTCGCGACCCAGATCTTCCCGTCGGGCAACGACACCCTGGCATTGATCAACACGCTCGCGACCTACGCGCTCGCGTTCTTCTTCCGGCCGCTGGGCGGGTACCTGCTCGGACGCTTCGCCGACGTCCGGGGGCGCCGGACCGCGATGATCCTCACCATCGCACTGATGGCGGGCGGCTCCACCGCGATCGCGTTGCTGCCGACGTTCAAGCAGGTCGGCTGGCTCGCGCCGGTTCTGTTGCTGCTCGCCAGGATCGCGCAAGGCCTCTCACTGGGAGGTGAGGTCTCCAACGCCTCGGCCTACCTGGCGGAGATCGCTCCGCCCGCACGACGTGGCCGGTACTCGGCGTTCTTCTACGTCTCGACGG
>DASYMV010000257.1:0-23504 GCA_036008865.1 Pseudonocardiaceae bacterium
AGCGATGACCTTGGGGTCGCGGCTGACCTCGGCCGGCGAGCCCTCGGCGATCTTGCGGCCAAACTCCAGCACCACGATCCGATCGGTCACGCCCATCACCAGGCGCATGTCGTGCTCGATCAACAGCACGGTGTACCCGTCGTCGCGGATCTTGCGGATGAGCCCCATCAGCTCTTCCTTCTCCGCGGGGTTGAACCCGGCCGCCGGCTCGTCGAGGCACAGCAGCTTCGGCTCGGTGGCCAGCGCTCTGGCGATCTCCAGGCGGCGCTGGTACCCGTAGGGCAGGTTCTTGCCCTTGTCCGCGGCACGGTCGGCGATGCCCATGAACTCCAGCAGCGCCATGCCGCGCTCGACGGCCTCGCGCTCCTCGCGATGATGGCGCGGCACTCGTCCGAGCGCGCCCAGCACGCTGGTCTTGTGCCGGGCATCGGCACCGACGACGACGTTCTCCAGCGCGGTCATCTCACCGAACAGCCGGATGTTCTGGAACGTGCGGGCGATGCCGAGCTGTGTGATCTCGTGCCGCTTGCGCTTGCCGAGCGGCTGCTCCTCGAGCAACACCTGCCCGGAGGTGGGCCGGTACACGCCGGTCATGACGTTGAAGCACGTGGTCTTGCCGGCGCCGTTGGGACCGATCAGACCGAGGATTTCTCCGCGCCGGATGTCGAACGACACCGAGTCCAGCGCGACAAGGCCCCCGAATCTCAGGGTGACCTCGTCCAGCCGGAGCAGGGTGTCGCCGACGCCGGCCTTGATCTCACGGTCCGGTGCGACGACTCCGGCGACTTCCGCCTCGTGCTCGGCTCGCTCCTCCGGAGTCATCCGCTCCAGCTCGGCGACGATCCCGCCCTCGACCGGCTCGGGCTCACCGCTGAGCTTGATCTCCTCGCTCATGCTTCCGCGCCCTTCGCCGATTCCTTCGCCAGCGCGCTCTCACTGCTGACTTGCTCGGGCCTGCCGACCAACCGCATGTAAGCCTCCCGACCGTAGGCCAACAACCGCTGGCGGGCACCCAGCAGACCCTGCGGCCGGAAGATCATCAGCACGATCAGCGCCAACCCGAAGATCAGGTACTTGTACTGGGCGATCTCCTGGAACCGCAGCGGAACGTAGGCGATGACGAACGCACCGAGCAGGACGCCCACCTTGTTGCCGGAACCGCCGAGGACCACTGCGGCGAGGAAGAGCACCGAGGTGACGACGTCGAACTTCTGGTTGTTCACGAAGCCGATCTGGCCGGCGTACAGCGCACCGGACAGGCCACCGATCGCGGCACCGATGGCGAAGGCCCACAACTTGTACTTGAAGGTGGGCACGCCCATGATCTCGGCGACGTCCTCGTCCTCGCGGATGGCCACCCACGCACGGCCGACGCGGCTGCGTTCCAGGTTCCCGACGAAGATCAGCACCACGATGATCACCGTCACCATCAGCCAGTACCACGGTGTGCCGTCGGTCTGGTTGAACAAGGCCCTGCCCGCGTCGGTGGTCCCCGGCGGATGACCGAGGTCGGTGAAGCCGCGGTTGCCGCGCAACGGTTCGACGTTGTCGGCGAGCAGCCGGACGATCTCACCGAAACCCAGCGTCACGATCGCCAGGTAGTCACCGCGCAGCCGCAGCGTCGGGGTGCCGAGGATGAGTCCGAAGACCATCGTCACGACGATGGCGAGCGGCAGCACGGCCAGGTAGGGCAGCTTGTGCAGACCGGACACCGGGCTGGTGAACAGCGCCGCGACGTAGGCGCCGACCGCGAAGAAGCCGATGTAGCCGAGGTCGAGCAGCCCGGCCTGCCCCACCACCACGTTGAGCCCGATGGCCACCAGCCCGTAGCGGGCGACCTCGAACATCGCGATCGGAAAGTTGTAGGCCGGCTCTGTGGACAGGATCGGCGGGTTGAGCAGCGGCAGTGCGTAAACGAGCAGCACCACCGGGATCAGCACCGCCCACTGCTGGAAGCGGCTGAGGCTGTTCCAGCGTTCGCTCAGAGACCTCATGCTCACACCCGTGCCTTCCCGAGGGACTCACCGAGGATTCCGGTGGGCCGGAACATCAGGATCACGATCAGCAGCACGAAGGCCACGATGTCGCGCCAGCCGCCACCGAAGAGCGACTGACCGTAGTTCTCGGCGACACCGAGCACGAGGCCGCCGAGCAACGCGCCCCGCAGGTTGCCGATACCCCCGAGCACGGCGGCGGTGAACGCCTTGATACCCAGCAGGAAGCCACCCTGGTACACGGCCCCCTGTGGGATCTTCATCAGGTAGAACAAGGCGGCTGCACCCGCGAGGAGCCCACCGATCAGGAAGGTGAGCATGATGACCCGCTCCTTGTTGACGCCCATCAGCGTCGCGGTGTCCGGGTCCTGTGCGACCGCGCGCACGCCGCGCCCCAGCCTGGTGCGGTTGATGAAGATGTCCGCGATCACCATCAGCACCAGCGAAGCGACGACGATGATGATCTGCAGGTTGGTCACGCTGGCACCGAAGACGGTGAAGACCTCCTGGGGCCGGAGGAGCCGGATCGCCCGCTCCGGATTCCCGTGGCGCCAGATGAACAACAACTGCTGCAGGACGAAGGAGGCACCGATGGCGGTGATCAAGAAGACCAGTGGCGGCGCACCCCGTTTTCGGAGCGGCCGGTAGGCCACTCTTTCGACGACGACGGCGGTCGCGCCGGACACGAGCATCGCTGCCACCAGCGCGACGGCCAGGTAGCCGATGATCTCGATGGTGGAGAGTTCAGGTGTCGGCCCCGGACGGAAGCCCAGGCCGAAGAAGGTGAAGTACGCGCCGAACGCGCCGTAGATGAACACCTCGGAGTGCGCGAAGTTGATGAGGCGCAAGACCCCGTACACAAGGGTGTAGCCCAGTGCTACGAGGGCGTAGATGCTGCCCTGGGACAGGCCTTCGATGGTGTTGTCCCAGAACTGGTTCCTCAGCGTGTCGACGTCGAAGGAGATCCAGCTGACGCCGTCTGCGAGGAACGCGGTTGCCTGGTGGTTCACGGTTCTACTCGTTCCTGACCAGGCCGGGGCATGTGCACGACGACCGCCGCGCACATGCCCCGGCTACCCGCACGAGCGGGAGGCGGCGGTTACTTGATCTCGACGTTCTTGACGATCTTGCCGTTCTCCACCTTGTAGGTCCACACGGTGGTCTTCGACAGCTCGCCCGTGGAGTCCCACTTGAACGCCTTGGTCAGGCCGACGCCGTCGTAGTTCTTCACGAAGTCGAGCAGACCGGCGCGGTCCTTGGTGCCCTTGTCGATGCCCTTGAGCAGGATGGTTGCGGCGTCGTAGCCCTCAGCCGAGTACGTGCCGGGGTCGCGGTTGGCGATCTTCTTGTACTCGGTGCTGAACTCGGTGAACGCGTCGGCCGGCACGCAGGGGCAGGTGAAGTACGCGGCGGCGGAGGCGTCGCCCGCGCCCTTGACGAACTCGTCGTCCTTCACGCCGTCCGGGCCCACGAACTTCGCCTGGACGCCCTTGTCAGCCAGCTGCTGCGCGAACGGGGCCGCCTCCTGGTAGTAGCCGGAGTAGAAGATGGCGTCCGGCTTCTCGTTCTGGATCTTGCCGACGACCGCGGCGAAGTCGGTCTGCTTGGTCTTCACCTCGTCCTGACAGCTGCCCTTGCTGCCGAGCGCTTCCTTGAGCGAGGCCGCCAGGCCCTTGCCGTAGGCGGAGTCGTCCTGGATCACGCAGACCTTGTTGGCCTTGAGGTTCTCGGTCAGGAACTTCGCGGCGGCAGGGCCCTGCACCGCGTCGTTGCCCAGGGCCCGGAAGAAGGTCTTCCAGCCCTTCTTGGCCAGATCCGGGTTGGTCGCCGACGGGCTGATGGTGACGAGCCCCGCGTCGTTGAAGATGTTGCCGGCAGCAGCGGACTCGCCGGAGAAGGGCAGACCGATGACACCGAGGATCGACGGCTCGTTCACGATCTGGGTGACGATGCCGGGCGCCTTGTCCGGGGTGCCCTCGGTGTCGTACTGCTTCAGCTGGACCTGGCAGCCCTTGTTGGCCTCGTTGTGCTGCTTCACCGCGAGCTCGACGCCGTAGAGGATGTTCTGCCCGAGAGCCGCGTTCGCACCGTTGATCGTGCCCGCATAAGCGATCGAAGCGCCGCTGCACTTCGCGTTGCCGTCACCACGGGGATCGGCGGCGTCGGTGGGCTTGGCCGGAGCGGACGCGTTGCCGCTACCGGCCGCGCCACCTCCCGGGGTTCCCCCGTCTCTGGCGGCACAGCCTCCCACGGCCAGCGACGCGGCGGCCGCCAGCATGAGAATCCGTCCGACTCGTGCTCTTGACACCGGTACCTCCTGTGACCAACCAACCGCCGGTAGGCGGTGCCCCCGCACAGGGGCTGGGTTAGGGCAGGAACGTAGCTCTCACCGCGTTCTGTGAACAGATCCTTTCACAGCTCTGTGTCCACATCGTGACGCTGGTCACGCGGAGAATTCACAGGTGAACAATCTTGAGTCGATCTCAAATCCCGCAGGTCACAGGCCATTACCAGCAGTCACGCACAATACTGCGCGAAACGTCTCATTCGGACCCCGACGGTGTGCAGCCGGTATGCGGCACTCGACGTTCGACGCGGGACTTTCGGGCTCGAACTCGGCTCTTCGTGCAATACCACCACATCGATGGGCGAGAAGTTGCGTTCGGAACGCTCAACAATCGTCACTCTGGGTTACGCGTACATTTCCTGAGGATTGCTAACAGTGTTCCGCACTCGTCGGCGGGGTGAGGGAAGTTCACGGGTGAACACACGTCTTGCGCGCATCAACACGGGACATGCCCCCGCGCAGGAGGTTGATCGACGTTCTCGCCGGTTGGTGGCACCTCGCGAGACCAGCCGGAGCCGCCACCGCCGCGCAGCGACCACAGGCTCCCGTCGACGTCCGGGTGCGCCCCGGCGGGACGGACGGGCCCAGGGGGTCGTGGGACTCCCCGGTGCAGGGTGCGTCGGACCCTGCTCGCGCAGCGGGGTACGAGGTGACCTGGCACGGTGGGCGCGAACGGCCCAGGACCAGGCTGGTGGCGAGCGCCGAGATCAGCGGCGCGGCGCCGTCGACGCACTGCTCGCGACGAGCCGGAGGTCGGCGGGACCTGCACGTTGCTGGTCGACTTCAACGCGCTCAGCACCGGCCGCCACGTGGTGGAGGTTCGGGTGTACGCCGTCGACCGCGTCGTCAGGGATCTGTCGGTCCTGCGGGACCCGACGACGATCGCTCAGCCGAAGTTCTCGATGACGGCTTCGGCCACGGCCTTCATGGTGGTTCGACGGTCCATGGCCGTGCGCTGGACCCAGCGGAAGGCCTCGGGCTCGGACAGGCCCTGCTTGCTCATCAGCAGTCCCTTGGCGCGCTCGACGACCTTGCGGGTCTCCAGCCGCTCGGTGAGCCCTGCGACCTCGTGCTCCAGTGCCTGGAGCTCGGAGAACCGGCTCATCGCCAGCTCGATCGCGGGAACCAGGTCGCGCTTGGCGAAGGGCTTGACCAGGTAGGCCATCGCGCCTGCGTCACGAGCGCGCTCGACCAGATCGCGCTGGCTGAACGCGGTCAGGATCACGACCGGGGCGATGCGACCGCCCGCGATGACCGACGCGGCCTCGATGCCGTCGACCTTGGGCATCTTGACGTCGAGGATGACCAGATCGGGGCGCAGCTCGGTGGCCAGGCGGACGGCTTCGTCACCGTCGGCGGCCTCGCCGGCGACCTCGTAGCCTTCCTCGCGGAGCATCTCCACGAGGTCGAGTCTGATGAGCGCCTCGTCCTCGGCGACGAGCACACGGCGCTGGACGGCCGGAGTCAGGGCCTCGGGCTGGGCCTCGGCAGCCTGTTGGGTCACCGGGCTCCTCCTGATGGTGCATACGGGCAACCTGGCGCGGTTGCACCAGGCCGAAAGCGCAGTCTACCGGCGCACGGCGGCCGAATGCGGTACGCCGCCCGTGACGACCGACACGACGACGACGGCGCCGACCCGCATACATGCCTTGACTAGAATACTTCGCCCTGGTTATACAGGTGCTGGGAGGAGGCCATGACGACCATCCACGCTGACGGCGTCGTCGAACGCGCCGGGGACCAGCACGTGATCCGCTTCCAGCGCCGGTTCAACCATCCCGTCGAACGGGTCTGGAGGGCGTTGACCACGCCACAGGAACTCCTCAACTGGTGGGGCGACGTCACGATCGACCTCGTGCCGGGCGGGGACTTCACCGTCCGATGGCTCAACACCGACGAGCGGGGCAACTCCTTCACGATGCACGCCACCATCACGGCGCTGGAACCGCCGCGCCTGCTGCAGACCTCTGGTGACGGCCACGGCGTCCTGCGCTGGGAACTGCGCCCCGACGGCGACGCGACCGTGCTGACCTTCTCGAGCACGCTGGACCTGCCCGGCGACTTCCGCACGCTCGCGCCCACCGGATGGCACCTGCACCTCGACGCGCTGGCCGCGGTGCTCGACGGCGGATCAGTGGATTTGGTGCAGATCCCCGGCTGGGAGCGGATCCACCAGGCCTACGTCGCGAAGCTCAGCTCCCCGAGTTGAACTCCGCGGGCCAGTCGAAGTCCTTCAGGCGCTCCTGGACCTCGGCCGCGGGAGCCAGCACGCCGCGCAGCGAGAGCGTGGCCTGACCGACGAGGCTGATCGTCTCCGCGCCGATGGAGGTCTCGAAGTGACCGGGCAGCCCGAAGACGGGATGGATCAACCGATCCGCCACCGTGACCTGACGGGGTTCTCCCGGCCATTCCAGCCACCACTGGTCCCCCTGGGCCCAGGACCGCAGCCACGACGCGCCGGCGAAGAGGTGGACCCGCCGCAGCAACGCACTGCCCAGTGCGGCCGGTCCCACGGCCCGGCTGCTCTCCCGCTCGAGCCCGACCAGTGGCTCGTCGCCGATCAGGCGGGTGTCCAGCCCGCGGAAGTCGTGGAGACCCCGCACGTACCTCATGGCCTCGTCCCAGGCGGCGGCGTCGACTCCGGACAGCAGGGCGCGCGCGTCCGGCGCATCGGCCAGGTACAGCTCCACCGCTCGCGGGTGGCGCCGGTGCCGCAGTCCCGGAAGGCCCACGAGCTGACCCACCTCCACCCGCGGCAGCAATTCGTAAAGCAGCGGGCCGAGAGCGCGTTCGGCAACGTGCAGATGCGGCCAGTCGTGCGGCTCCACGGTGCGGAAGGCGTGTGCGGGCGCGGCGGGCGGGCGCAGGTGCAGGTAGCTCGCCGTGTCGCAGGCCGCGCGCAGCAGCCCTGCTTCCAGCTCCTGCTGGGCGACGAAGGTCGCATCGGGCAACAGTGCGCGCCTGAGTCCGTCCGGTACCGCGCTGCCGCCGCGCACGGTGTCGGTCAGCATCACGCGCTGGTCCGCGGAGAGATACCGCACCAGCGGACGCACCGCGGCAACGGCCTGGGTGAGGTTCTCACCGGTGTGCGCGCGCCTGAGGTCGACGATCTGGTCGGTGAGCGACGTTCGAGACATGACAGTCCTCGCTTCCACCGCCCGGCTCGGCGAACAAGGACGCTCGTGGTGCGCGTCTGCCGATGATCTTCGAGGAAGTGAACAGGGGTGCCTCAACCCTGCGGCGGATCCTCGCCACTCGACTGCCGGGGAGTGGCTCCAGCCTCACGTCTGCTCACACACGCCGTGATCGAAGGTACCAGCGGACCGTCACCGGCGAGAGCGATTTACTGCTGACTCTCACGCCCCTTGCGGCGCTGCTCCTCGGCGCGCTCCCGGCAGCGACGCAGGAACTCCTCGTCGTCGTCCGGGTTCGTGGCGGCGAATCGGCCGGGGCGGTCGTACTCGGGAAAGCGGGGCGCGCTGCGCGCCGTACGGGTCGCCCAGCCGCGAGTGGACCGGCACCTGCGGCCGACCGGCCACCAGCCAGACGATCGAACCGACCAGTGGCAGCAGCAGAACCAGCAGGAACCAGAGCCCCTTCGGCAGGTTCCGGCACGAACCCTCGTCGGTGACGATCACGTCGACGATGCAGAAGATCCAGAGCCCGAGCGTGACGACGCCCACCAGACCGTTGAAGTACAGCAAGAGTTCCCACCCCCAGGACGTGGCACCTCAGCTGGTGCGGCGCACATCTTGGCAGGGGAGGGCCGCACCGCGTGCGGTGTTCGGACGAACTGGTCGATCGAGCACTCGGACGGTCGAGCGGCAAGGCGTGTGCACGTGTTGCTGGAAGGCGGCGCTGACCGGCATTTCCGCCTGCCGCTGATGCCTCACTACCCTGGGTGCAAATGAATGCGTCACCCGACACCGGCGGCCTGCGCCGCGACTTGTCCACCCGTCAGATCTCCATGATCGCCATCGGCGGATCGATGGGCACGGGGCTCTTCCTCGGATCCGGGGCGGCACTGTCCACGGCGGGCCCCGGCGTGGTCGTCACGTACGTGCTCTGCGCGGCCCTCGCCCTGGTGGTGATGTGGGCGAACGTGGAGATGTCGGTCGTGCACCCGACCGCCGGCTCGTTCGGTGCGATCGCGCAGGCCTACCTGGGCGGCTGGAGCGGCTTCACCACGCGGTGGTTCTACTGGCTGAGCCAGGTCATCGCAGCGGGCGGTGACATCCTCGCCGCGTCGATCTACATCCGTTACTGGTGGCCGGGTGTGCCGCTGTGGTTGCCCGCCTCGGCGTTCACGGTCCTCGTCCTCGCGCTCAACGCGTTCGCCGTGAACGTCTTCGGCGAGGCCGAGTACTGGTTCTCCACGATCAAGGTGACGGCCATCGCGGTGTTCGTCGGCCTCGGGCTGCTGTTGCTGTTCGTCGGCCTGCCGGGCCATCCCGCTGCCGGCACCGGGAATTTCGGCGACCTGCTGCCGATGGGCATCACCGGTGTGATCGCTGCGGCCTCGATCGTGCTGTTCGGCTTCGGCGGCACTGAAGCGACGACGGTGATGGCGGCCGAGTCACGTGATCCGGCACGGGACATGCCCCGCGCCGCACGCCGCACCCTGGTGCGACTCAGCTTGTTCTACGTGCTGTCGATCGCCGTCATCGCCGCGCTCGTGCCGTGGGACTCGGCTCCGGGCGGCGGGATCGAGTCCAGTCCGTTCGTCCACGTGTTCGACACGATCGGCATCCCGGCCGCCGCGTCTGTCATGAACTTCGTGGTGCTCACCGCGGCTCTGTCCAGTTGCAACGCCAACCTCTACGTGGCGACGCGGATGATGCACTCGCTCGCACGGGACGGCTACGCGCCGGCGTCGGCGGGCAGGACGACCGCGACCGGCATCCCGCGCAATGCGCTGCTGCTGTCGCTGGCCGGTCCGATCGTGGCGTTCGTGCTCGCCGTCGTCGCGGAGAACTCGGCGTGGCGGGTCCTCGTGGCCGCCGCGACGTTCGGCCTGATCGTGGTGTGGACCATGATCCTCGTGACGCACGCGGTGTTCCGCGTCAAGCGCGAGCGTGACGGGCTTCCGCCGTCGCCCGCGCGGCTGTGGGGTGCGCCGGTGACCAGCGGGCTCGCCGCGCTGGCACTCGTGGGCATCCTGCTCGCCGGTCCGATGACCGCGACCCTGCCCGCGGGGCTCGCGTGCCTCGCCGTCATGACCGCGATCTACCTCGTCGTTCGACGACGCCGGGCTTCCGGCCGTCGGGAGCCGGTCATGCCCCGCGTCGCACTGTCGGTGGACGCCGAGGACTGACGGCACTTCCGCGTTCCGGGTCGGAACGCGGAAGTGACACGCGAGATCTACGCTCGTTCCGTGGTCAACGAAGTAGAGCCGTGGGCGAATCCGGACACGATCCGGCGCATCCTCGCCGAGTGCGAGACGTGGGCCGTCGTCGGTCTCGGCGACAACCCGATCCGCGCCGCCCACGGGGTGGCGCGATTCCTGAAGGCGCACGGCAAGCGGATCGTTCCCGTGCACCCCGACGCGGTCACCGTGCTCGGCGAACCCGGTTACGCAACACTCGCGGACATCCCGTTCCAGGTGGACTGCGTGGACGTGTTCAGGCGTTCCGACGCCGCCGGGCAGTTCGCGGACCAGGCGGTCGCCGTCAACGCGTCCGCCGTGTGGTTCCAGCTCGACGTGGTCGACGAGCTCGCCTTCAAACGCACGACCGCGGCGGGCCTGGACATGATCATGGACCGCTGTCCGGCGATCGAGTGGCCGACCTTCGGTCCACCCGCCTGAACGCTGAACGTCGTCCGGCCTCGCCGCGCTCGTCAGGCGTGGTGACCGCTCGCTAGTTTCCGGCTTGAAGCGTCCCGCGCGGGGTATCTCGGCCAGCGCAGATAGCAGCACGCGCCGGAAGGAGCCCCGCCGATGATCACCGCGGAGACCGTCGACCGCATCATCCGCTTTCGCGCTGGCGGCCTGCCGGTCACCTCGCTGTACGTGTTGCTGCCCACGGACCCGAAGGACCGGGGAGCCGTCTTCACGAGGGTGAACAGCCTGTTGCACGAGATCCGCCCCCTGGCGGAGGACTCGACGCTCGACCATGAAGCCCAGTTGTCCCTCCGCGGTGACCTGGAGCGGTTCGCTGAGCGGACGAAGGACGAGAACCCGTGGCGGGACGCGCGAGGGATCGCGATGTTCTCCTGCAGCGGTCGCGATTTCTTCGAAGAGGTACCGCTGCCCCGCCCCGTGCGCGACCGCGTGGTGGTCGACGAGACGCCGTACGTGCGGCCGATGCTCGCGATCCTGGACGAGTACCACCGGGCCTGCGTCGTGGTACTGGACAAGAAGTCCGCGCGCTTGTGGGAGCTGTACCAGAACGAGATCCGGGAGTTGGACAAGGTGCGCGATCCCGTCCTGCGCGCGCCGCAGATGGCCGAGACCAAGGACGAGGAACTCGTGCGGCGGCACTACCGCAGGGTCGTCGGCACCGTGAGCGACCTGTTCCGCTCGCAGGACTTCGAGGTTTTGATCGTCGGCGGGCACGAGCCGGAGCTGTCGCCGTTCATCCAGATGTTGCCGAAGGACATCCAGGGCAGCCTGGCCGGCACGTTCTCCATCGACCTCAGCACCGCGACCGACGCCGAGGTCCGTGAGAAGGCCGGCCAGATCATCGAACGCTATGAGCGCGACGAGGAGACCCGCCTGGTCAGTGAGGTCTTCGAGATGTCGGCTGCCGGAGACTTCGCGGTGGTGGGCTTGGCCGACTGCCTCTGGGGCGGCTCCAGCGCCGCGATCGACAGGCTTCTGATCCACGACGAGGCGACGGTCCCGGGAGTGGTCTGCGACGAGAACCACTGGCTCGCGCTCGAAGGTGAGCGCTGCCCCCTCTGCGGTCGCGAGTTGCGCCACGTCGAGGACGTCGTGGACGAACTCAGCGAGGCGGTCGTCGGGGAGAGCGGCTCCGTCGAGCACGTTCAGATCGACACGGAACTGAAGGATTACACCACCGGTGCGTTCCTGCGGTTCCCGCTCCCTCCGCTGCCCGACGACCTGAGGGAGTGATCTCCTCCGCATCCGGTTACCCGAGAGGTGTTGGTCCACCGCTTGACGAGAGAAGGTGGAACGAATGGGCAGCAAGGAAGCAGCGGAGGCGACGTACAAGGCTTTTCGCGCCAAGGAGTTCGCGGGCTCCCCCGGGCCTGGACGTCAGATCTCGGAGGAGGAGCGCCAGGGCGTCTCCCCCATCGACCCGAGTCCTGAGCCCCCGCTCGGTGTGGGTGTGAGCCCCGGCCGGAACGCCGAGGACGTCGCTCGCGAGGAGCCGGAGACCGGTCGGCGCGACGAGGGAAGCAAGGGGCGCTCGGAGCGCCCGGTCGGGACCTCCACGTCGGAGCAGTCCACCGGCGTCAATCCGGAGGCGCCGATCGATCCCGAATCACCCACCCAGCCGCGCAGCGGCGGCTGAAGCAATTCACCGTTCGCGTGGCGGACGTTCCTCGTCGTGGTCTCCACGGGGACGGCCGCCATCGCCGTGACTGCGACCGTTCGCAGGTCGTGGACAGGTTCAGCCGCGTACGCCTGGAGACGGCTTTCACCGTGAGCGGCTCCGACGACCTGAGGGCGAAACCGGCGCCGCCGTCCGACTCGGCTGCCTAACTCGCCGACCAGCCGGACCAGCGCTCGACGTCCACCGCCAGCACCGGCCCCTGCGGGGGCTCGGCGCGGTGCTGGGGATAGCGTGCGACGAGCAGCCCGACCGCATGGCGCGCCTCGTCCTCCTGCGGATCGAGCACGCGGCCCGTGCCGTCCGCCCGGACCCACCACAGGGCTTTCCAGTCCTCGTCGTCGTAGTGGTCGACGAGCACAGCGGCGGCCGGGTTCTCAGCGACGTTCGCGAGCCTGCGCAACGCGGTGGTGCGCTTGGGCTTCGCGTCGACGGCGCTGTAAACGACGTCCTGATCGACGGCGAAGACCACGGGCACCAGGTGCGGGCGACCGGAGCGGTCGGCCGTGGCCAGGTGCGCGAGCCGAGCGGAGGCGAACCGGCGGCGCGCCTCCGCGGAGTTCATTCTCCGTGCAGCTGGGCGATGGCGTCCTCCCAGCGGTCCAGTTCACGCTCGACGCCGGCGCGGCCCGTCGACGGCAGCCAGTGCAGGGCCCGGCGGAAGCCCGCCTTGTCGAAGCTCTCCAGCACCGTCGGGTCAGCCGGCACCCCCATCACCATCAGGTCGATGGGGCGATCGGCCTTGGCGCGCAACTGCTCCGCGCGGTCGAGGATGTTCTCCGGGGTGTAGTTCGGCATCCACGCGTCACCGAAGTCGAGGACGCGGTCGAGCACCGTGGGCCCGTTGCCGCCGACGATCACCGGTGGGTGCGGCCGTTGCGCGGGCTTGGGATCGATCCAGATCCGGTCGAAGTTGACGTACTCGCCCGAGTAGCTGGCTTCCTCCTGCGTCCACATCGCCTTCATGGCGAGAACACGCTCGCGCAGCAGCCGCAAGCGGCGACGCGGGTCCGTGCCGTGGTGCGACATCTCCTCGCGGTTCCAGCCCGCGCCCACGCCGAACTCGAAGCGCCCGCCGGACAGGCGGTCGACGCTGGCGACCTCCTTGGCGGTGATGATCGGGTCACGTTGGACGACCAGACAGATACCGCTGCCCACGCGCAATCTGGTGGTGGAGACCGCCGCCGCGGTGAGCGTCACGAACAGGTCGTAGGTGTTCGCGTACTTGCGCGGGAGCTCACCACCGTCCGGGTACGTGCTCTCCCTGTTGGCCGGGATGTGGGTGTGCTCGGCGAAGAAGAGGGATTCATGCCCCCGCTCCTCGACCAGTCGCGCCAGCGAGCCCGGGTCCATTGCGTCGTAGGTGGCGAAGTAGCCGACTCCGAAATCCACGGGTTCGACCCTACGCCGGGTCCGCCGGTCACGCCTCCGGGTAGAACGCGGTCATGTGCGATTCGAGGTCCATCAGATCCGGGTGGGTGAAGAACGCGCGGTTGCTGCCCTCGGAGGGGCAGTGCGACTGGTGGCGCACGTCTCCGGCGGTGCGGGTGGCCCGGCAGTGGCTGCAGGGCACCGGGACCAACGGGTACTGAACGCTCACGCAAAGCCTCCTCAGGCGGTCGGGACAGCCACCGCACGGTAGTCCCGCAGGCCCGTCAGGTCGTGCGATTGTGAGCCGTTCGATGCTTCTTCGGCTCGCGGCGGGTCTTCGCGTCCTCGACCTGGCGGATCAACTCCTTGCGGGCCTCGATCAACGCGTGGTGCAGGTCTTCCTCGTCCGAAGTGGCCACGAACGGCTGCTGGCCGGCGAGCCACAGCTCGAGCGTCAGGTGCTGAGTCCTGCTGTCCCGGTCCTTCACCGTCACCTGCAGGTCGATCTGGTCGGGGTTCCATCCCGCGAGGTGCTTGGCCAGCGGTGCCAGCGAACCGAGGACCCAGTCGCGGTCGCCGGGTGCGAAGCCGGCCCCGAGACGAAGCCGGGTGTCCAGGACGTTCTCGGGATTGCTCATCGATGTTCCTCCTGCGTCGTCGTGTGCTGCTGTTCCGCCCGCGGCAGCGCACACGCCCGCGGCAGCGCACACGTCTGCGTGCCAGAGTGCGCCGCCGACCGGTGTTCCGCCCGGCACGGGCGCACGGCGGCTGACTCGATGCGGTGACTTCCGACGAAGCGCAGACTCGTGCGGGTACCCCGCACCAAACGACGTCCGACAGCGGGCGTCCAAGGGATGGAGGAACCGCTGATGGGTCTTGGCGACAAGTTCGACGAGCTCAAGGACAAGGCCAAGGAAGCGATCGGCCAGCACGGCGACAAGGTCGACGAGGGCGTCGACCGGGCGGGCGAGTTCGCCGACGAGAAGACCGAGGGCAAGTACACCGACAAGATCGGCCAGGGCGGCGACAAGGTCAAGGAAGGACTCGAGCGGTTCGGCCGCGAGGAGTGAGTCTCACCTGAGGTGGGGCCCACGGGCCCCACCTCAGCCACCGTTGTCTCCCGGCGTCAGGCCGCCTCAGCCGCACACCGCCCCGTCGGCCGCCGAGCCGACGAGTTTGGCGTACTTGGCGAGCACGCCGGTGGTGTAGCGCGGCGCGGGAGGCTGCCACTCCCGCTTGCGGACCGCCAGGGTCTCCTCGTCGACGAGCAGGTCCAGGGAGCGGGTCCGCATGTCGAGCCGGATGAGATCCCCGTCCCGCACGAACGCGATCGGCCCACCGTGCGCGGCCTCGGGCGCGACGTGTCCGATGCACGGGCCGTGCGTCGCACCCGAGAACCGCCCGTCGGTGATCAACAGGACGTCCTCGCCCAAGCCGGCCCCCTTGATCGCGGCGGTGACCGCGAGCATCTCCCGCATCCCGGGCCCGCCGGCCGGGCCCTCGTAGCGGATGACCACCGCGTCACCCTTCTCGATGCCGCCGCGAGTCAGCGCGGCCATCGCGTCCTTCTCGTCGTCGAACACCTTCGCGGTGCCCTTGAGGACGTCCTCCCGGATGGACGCGCTCTTCACCACGGCACCCCGTGGCGCCAGCGACCCCTTCAGGATCGCGAGCCCGCCGGTCGGGCTCAGCGGCGTTCCGACCGCCGCGATGATCTTGCCGTCCGGGTCCGGCGGCGTGATGTCGGCGAGGTTCTCGGCGAGCGTCTTGCCCGTCACCGTCAGCGTGTCGCCGTGCAGCAATCCGGCGTCGAGCAACGCCTTCATCACCACCGGCAGACCACCGATCGAGTCGATGTCGCTCATCACGTAGCGGCCGAACGGCTTCACGTTCGCCAGCAGCGGCGTCCGGTCACCGATGCGGTTGAAGTCGTCGATGGTGAGGGGCACCTGCGCCTCGCGTGCGATCGCGAGCAGGTGCAGCACGGCGTTGGTGGAGCCGCCGAGCGCCATCACCACGGTGATGGCGTTCTCGAAGGCCTCACGGGTCATCAGCCGCCGCGCGGTCAGGCCCCGACCGACCAGATCGACCGCCGCCTCACCCGAGCGCCGCGCGAAGTCGTCCCGGCGCCGGTCCGGTGCCGGCGGCGAAGCGCTGCCAGGAAGGGACATGCCCAACGCCTCCGCCGCACTGGCCATCGTGTTCGCCGTGAACATCCCGCCGCACGCCCCCTCACCGGGACACGCATGACGCTCGATCTCCTCGAGTTGCTCCGGGGTGATCCGGCCCAGCGCGCAGGCGCCCACCCCCTCGAACGCGTCCTGGATCGTCAGGTCGGTGTCGCCCAGGCGGCCCGGCAAGGTCGATCCCGCGTAGAGGAACACCGCGGCCAGATCCAGCCGGGCAGCCGCCATGAGCATGCCCGGCAACGACTTGTCACACCCCGCGAGCAGCACCGTTCCGTCCAGCCGCTCGGCGTGGACGACACACTCGACGGAGTCCGCGATGACCTCCCGGCTGACCAGTGAGGCGCGCATTCCCTCGTGTCCCATCGAGATCCCGTCGGACACCGAGATCGTGCCGAACTCCATCGGGAATCCGCCCGCGGCGCGCACACCCTCCTTCGCCGCGTTCGCCAGCCGCGCGAGCGACAGGTTGCACGGCGTGATCTCGTTCCACGACGAGGCCACGCCGATCTGCGAGCGGCCGAAGTCCTCGTCCGTCATGCCCACCGCGCGCAGCATCGCCCGCGCCGGCGCCCGCTCGAAGCCTTCGGTGACATCGGTGCTGCGCGGCTTCGTGGTCATCAGTGCCTCCCCGCTCGGCGTACTCCACGGACAGTCTCGCGGTCGAACGGCGATTTTTCCTCCCCCGCGTTTCGTCCTCTCCGGACCGGCGCGGCGGGATTACCCTGCATTGCAGGACCCTGCACGCACCACGGAGGGATGACCATGGCGATGCTGCGCAAGCTCACCTTCCTGGCTGGAGCCGTGGCAGCGGCCAGGATGTACGCCAAGAAGAACCCGGAGAAGGTGAACAAACTCGCCGACCAGGCGGGACGTTTCGTCGACGGGCGGACCAAGGGCAAGTACCGCGGGCAGATCGACAGCGCGGTGCGGAAGGTCCAGGACGTCAACAGCGGTCGCCGTGGGCAGGCTCCCCGCTCCGAGACGTGACGTTCAGTGCTTCGGGAACATCGCCGCGACCACGTCGCCCGCGAGCGGCCAGGCACCGGGCACCAGCAGCAGGCCGATGACGGCCGCGGCCGGGAACATCAGCAGCGACTCCACCGGGCCGCCGGTGCGGAAGCGCAGGCAGCGCGGCGGACGCAACTCGTACCACGTCTCCCCCGCGATCGGCAGCGGGAACAGGAACGGACAGCCCGACAACGTCACCGCGTCACCGAGGCAGTGCACGAAGCATCCGACGGCCACCGCGATGCCCAGTTCGCCCGAGAGGGAGCCGAGCTGACCCAGCGCGGCGTCGAGACCGAAGTTGTACAGCCACAACAACACGGCCGAACCGGCCACGACGCCGATCCAGTCGCCGAGTGCGGCCTCGGCGAGCAGCATTGCGAACAACGCGACACCGAACACCGACCACGCGCCCCCCAGGTCCGTCGCACCCGCGACGACGTAGCCGAGCAGCACGGCGAAGAGCACGGTGTGCGACAGGTGCCGGTGCTCACCCGAGACCGGTTCGTCGCGGGGCCCCTTCGTCACCGCGTACACGTACCGGGACGACTTGCGCAGGAAGAAGGACAGCAGCCCGGTGAGGGGGCCGAGGTACCGCGACGCGGTGGACGAGCGGTGGTCGAAGTCCGGGAGCAGCGCGAACCCCGCGGTGACCACACCGATGAGGACCGCGCCGGCGACGTCGCCGTGACCCAGTAGCGGTGCGATCCCCAGTCCTGCGCACCAACCCGTGAGCGCGTGCGTTCTCCCCATCACGACTCGACTACATCATGGTCGTCAGTTCCGGGACCAGGCGGTGTTCGGAGATGTCGGCAGCGGTGCGGTCGGGCGTCGGACAAGGTGTCCGGTGGACCACGCCGGATTTCGATCAGACGGGACGCCATGACCGCGACCGAGTCCTTCCCCGACTTCTCCCGTGCACCCAACATCGCGGACAATCCCGAGACCTACGAGCGGGAGAACGAGGCGATCGACCCCTCCAGAGCTCTGTGGCGCGCGCTGCGGGACGAGGCCGACTGGTCCGGACGCACACTGGTGGACCTCGGGCGCGGAACGGGTTTCTGGCTCTCCCGCTACGTGAGCGGCCCGCACGCGGCCGAGCGGGTGATCGGTGTCGAGCCCGACCCGGACCTGCGTTCCCGCGCCGCGCTGCGGATGGACGGACTGGAGGTGCTCGCGGGCTCGGCGGAGCACGTGCCGTTGCCGGATGCCTCCGTCGATGTCGTCCACGCGCGTTTCGCGTACTTCTTCCCGCCGGACTGCGAGCCGGGGTTGCGGGAAGTCCTGAGGATCCCGCGGCCTGGCGGCACCCTGGTGGTGATCGACAACGACTGGCGCCACGGTGAGTTCGCCGAGTTGCTACGCGCATCGGCGTGGGCGCGGGCGCAGGGCACCGCGGTGTCCACCGACGCCTGGTGGGCCGATCGCGCCGCGCGGCGCATCGAGGTCATGTCCTCGTGGCGGTGCAGCGATCCCGCCGAACTCGAAAGCGTGCTGCGGATCGAGTTCCCGGCACGCATCGTCGACGAGTGGGTGCGCGACCACCCCGGTCGGTGTGATCTCAGCTACGGCTACGTCCTGTTCTCATTCGCGCGAGAATGACCATGCGAGCCGCGGGTATCACCGGACGATGCGCGTCCTCGTCACCGGATGGCCGAGTTTCGTGAACGGCGAGGCGACGGCAGGCGACGAGCTGAGCATGCGACGGGTGGACTCGGCGCTCGGTGCGGCGGGCATCGACCGGGATCTGGTGTGGAGTCCGGTGTTCCGGCCGGGGGGACTCCACTTCGAGGACGCGCATCCGGCGCGTTACACCCACGTCGTGTTCGTGTGCGGACCTGCGCACGGGTGGCAGGTCCGCGAACTTCACCAGCGCTACGCGAACTGCCGCCGCATCGCGGTCGGCGTTTCGGTGATCGATCCGGACGACCCGGCCGTCCGGGGTTTCGACAAGGTGCTCCCCCGCGACGGCGGGCGACGACCGTTCCCGGACCTCTCGGCCGACTCCGTCACCAGCGCCGTACCGGTCGTGGGTGTGGTGCTCGCGCCGGGCCAGCAGGAATACGGGGAGCGGCGACGGCACGACGAGGTCCACGCGAGGTTGCTGCGCTGGGTCACTGGTCTGGACTGCGCCCGCGTGCCGCTGGACACCCGGCTGGACTCGACCGACTGGCGACTGTGCGCGACCGGGGATCAGTTCCTGTCCCTCCTGGCTCGCCTCGACGCTGTCGTCACCACCCGGCTGCACGGGCTGGTCCTCGCACTGCGCGCCGGGATCCCGGCGCTGGCCATCGATCCGGTCGCCGGAACCGGCAAGGTGGCGGCGCAGGCCCGCGCTCTCGGGTGGCCTGCGTGGGTGAGCGCGGAGACCGCGCTGGACCTCGGCGATGACTCGCTGCACCGCTGGTGGCATTGGTGCCTTTCACCCGAAGGCCGGGAACGCGCCGCTGGGTGGTCTCCGCGCCAAGGCGACTCACTGCTCGCCGGGCTGCTCGACGAACTGTCGTCCGGGATGGACACGAGTACTTCCCTTGGTCTGCACTGAAGCTGCTGTGACACTCGTGGTCGTTCACCGGTCCGACCGCGTCGTTCAGCCGTTGGTGAGGGACACCAGACGTTCGTAAGTGCCGTTGAACTCGTTCAGGTCGATCGGTGTGGACGCGTACTGCCAGATGGTGTGGACACCCCACTTGTAGGGAAGCGGCCCCACGGACTCGGAGTACCTGGCGATCCACAACGGATTCGTGCTGCTGAAATCGCCGGAACTACCGGTGCACTGATTCCACCAGTTCGTCGAGGTGTAGATGACGGGCCAGCGCCCGGTGCGAGCGTGGTAGGTGTCACTGAAACTGCGGATCCAACCGACCATCTGGCCTGCGGTCAACCCGTAGCAACTGCTTCCGTACGGGTTGTACTCCACATCCAGCGCACCCGGCAGTGTCTTGCCGTCCGGCGACCAACCACCGCCGTTGTCCACGAAGAAGTTCGCTTGGGCAGCACCGTCAGAACGATCAGGCAGAGCGAAGTGGTACGAGCCGCGGATCATCCCGACGTCGTGCGAGCCGGTGTACTGCTGGGAGAAGCTGGCGTTCTTGTACGCCGTGCCCTCAGTCGCCTTGACGTAGGCGAACTTCACGCCCCGGTTCCAATGGGACGCCCAATCGACGTTGCCTTGGTGACTGCTCACGTCTATGCCCGGCACCGCGCCGACGGTGCGGCCCCCGAGCGGGGGGTCCGTAGCCGCTACGCCCTCGTGCTTTGCGATCTGCGAACCAGCGGGATGGTCCTCAGAGCCGTCTGGCAGCGGGGCGGCGGCACTCGCCGACAGTTGGACAGCCAGTAGAAATGCCACCGCCGCCATTGCGACGCTCGCCGGGAAGATGTACGTGCGCAGACGCGCGTTCGTCGTCATGGGCGCCTCTTTCGGTCGACGGTCATGATCTGCCTCGCTTCAGCAGTACGGCGTGTGGACTCGATGTGGGGCCTGCCCGCGCGAAACCCTCAACCGGAGACGCACATGTGATCGGCTGCACAGAAATATTCTGCACGCATCAACTCACGAGCACCCTCGGAATAGCGGAGTACCGCTTCGGCAAAGGAATGCCGACAAAGCCTCCTCACCGGTTCGGTGTGACTGGTTCATCGACTGACTCCTCTACAAGGCGACGTGTTCGAACTGATTCCGGCCTCGCAGATCGGCTACCCCTCCAATGGAGGACCAGAAACTCATCCTCACGCCATTACCACTTGTAGGTGACGGCAACGGCGACCACGGGCATCCGAACCCCCCGGGAAAAACCGTTTCAGGCGCGCACGTCTTCGACGCAGGCGACCTGATCTGCACTGGCGGTCGTGCTGGTCCAGGTGACATCGGCGGCACGGCACATCACACGATGCCGCCCACGCGCGTCCGCGCGTCACGCATCGGTCGATCCATGTTGGACATTCACCAGATGGGCTGACAGCTGGTTGCGATGTACGCGTCGTACACCTAGCGTCGACGGAAGATCACCATTAGTCATGCGCTTTGCACGGCCAGGGTTGCCGTCCGCTCGGCTGTGCGTGGGCTGCGTGGCGCTCGCGGGAGGAGCGTCGTCGATGATCGGTGCCGTGGAGGCGGGGGACGTCGAGTCCTTCGAGATGAGCGAAGTGGACGCCGATGGCGCAGTCGTCTTGCGCATTGCGGGTGAGGTCGATCTGCTCACAAGCGGTGCTGTCGGCAGACGGTGTGCGGCGATTCTCAAGGAGCGGCCTGCGGCGTTCGTGCTGGATCTGACCGGTGTGACCTTCCTCGGCGCGATCGGCATGAGTGAGCTCGTCGAGGCCCACGACCAATCTGTCACGGTCGGCACCGTCTTCGCCGTGGTGGTGAGCAGTCGCTGTGTGTTGCACACCCTGACGATCGTCGGACTGGACGAGCTCTTGACGCTGCGCGCCACAGTCGCTGACGCGTTGTGCCCTGGTGTCGCCGGCGGTTCCTCGCCCACGACATGCCGCCCGTTCGCCTCACTCCCGTCACAACGTGCGTAGTTCGCATCCTGCCGCGGTAGCTCCCCGGCGTGGCCGGGGAGCTACCGCGAGGATCAACCGATGCGTTCGAGCAGCCACACCTGGCAGCCGTCACGATCACCCCAGTAGGGCCAGATGGTCACGTCTGTCCCGTCGTCTCCTGAGCATTGTTCGACGTTGAGCGATTTACCGCTCACGCGTGACCTGATGCGGTACTTGTCATCACCGAGCGAATCCAGATACCACTTCTGGCACCCGCCATCCACGTGGGGCTGCACGTCCACGTCCGCACCGTTGTCGGTGGAGCACCCCTTGACGTTGAGACTTCGGTGGCTGTTGGCCGAGGTCAGACGGTAGGAGCCGGCACCGTCGTACGAGATGTCCCATTTTTGACAGGGCCCGTCCCGATAGGACGAGACGGCCACCTCACCACGTGTGTCCGTTGAGCACCCACCCGCTCCCAATGCGTTTCCGTTGATCCCGGTGGAGATCTTGTAGCGGCCGTCGGGGACCACCGTGCCGCCGGGGTCCCCGGCAGGCAACGCCTGCGACTGCCAGCTCGGCAACGGGACGCCGAAGTCCGGCGAGCCGTCGACGTTGAAGTGAACTTTCTGAATCCTGGTGGATCGTGTGGCGTCACAGGCACCGATCGGACTGCCCTGCGACTGGGACACGGCGTGGTAGACGATCCACGTCTCCGTCCCGTCGGGCGAGGTGAAGAACCCGTTGTGCCCGGGGCCGAACACCCAATTCAGGTCCGACCGGCTGAACACGGGCTCCTGCGACTTGATCCACGCTCGCGCGTCGAGCGGGTCGGCACCAGGTTCGAGCGAGAGCATCCCGAGCGCGTAGTCGGGAAGATCGCAGCCACTCGCCGAATAGGTGAGGAACACCCTGCCGTCGTGTTGCAACACCGCCGGACCTTCGTTGACCTTGTGCGCCCGTGGAGCGCCGGGGCGCGGACGGAGTTCCCATTCGTACTTCGGCCGGGACAGGAGAACTCGCTCCCCACTGACCGTCCAGGGATTGCTCATCGGTGCGATGTAGAGGTTCTGGGCACCCGATCGCAGGTTGGGGGCACCGGACCAGACGAGGTACAGCTCACCTCCGGGCTGCTCGAACACCGTGCCGTCGATGGCGAAGGAGTCGATCGTCGTGTCGAGTTTCCCCTTGAAGGCGTACGGGCCGAGCGGATCGAGGCCCACGCTCTCGAGCACGTACATCCGGTGAGTGCCGCTTTGGCTGACCGCAATCCGTCCACGCGCCAGTGAGGGGTCGGTGCCGGTGGCCGAGTAGTAGATGTACCAACGATCCCCGAATCGGTGAAGCTCAGGTGCCCAGATGTTGCAGCAACGCGACGGCGTGCTGTCCTGCCACACGATGGATTCGGGCGTCTCCCCGAGGCTGCTCACCGATGACGCGCGGGTGACCGTGATCCGGTCCCCTCGCGTCACGGTGAGGTAGTAGAAGCCCTCGTGGTACTGAATCCACGGATCAGGACCGTTCTCCTTGATCGGATTGCGAAACGTGTCCGGTGATGCGCGAACATTCTCCGAAACCGGGGACGCCTTCGACGGAATGGGCATCATGAACGACCATCCGACCAACAGCACCAGGATCGTCGTCATGAATCTGGTCGAGATGCTCTTCACAGCGCCTCCTCCACCGGCGCGAAACGGTTGTACGGCACTCGTTCGGCGCGTCCACCCGCTCGTACGAAGGCCTCCATCACCTGGGAGGGAATGGGTCCGCGCGAACACGGTGAGAAGCCGTTGGTGCGCGCCCACTGGCGGATCGTCCAGCTCCTCACGTCCACAGTGGCCTCTGGCTCCGCTGACTCGACCACACGACCGGCCGCGACGAACGGGGCCAGACCACCACGGAGCCGCTCGGCGTTGACAGCGTTGAGGTCGATCTCGTAGTCGACGCCGTCAAGTGCGAAGTGAACGGTGGCGACGTCGTCACCACTTTCTTGATCGAGGTCGTCGACCATTTCGATCACCACTCTTCTCACCGCACGCCACCCTTTCCGACAGGCGTAGTTGCGTTGCTGGCTGTGCATCTCCCGCACCTCACGGCCGTCCGGCGGGGTGCACAGAGCATGTGGCTGGTGCTTCGTGAGCTGTCAAGACCTCGGGAGCACCTGCGATGTTTCGATCGATCTGCACGCGCGGGCTGGGGCCGGTGTACCGGGTTCAGTAAGCCAGGGCCCAGGAGCGAAACGGTTCTGCCGGAACAGTCCCGATGTCCGCAGGGTAGGCAATGCGGTTCACGTCCCCGTCCGAGGTGTATCGACGTCCTGGGGTGGCCGCCAGTTCGTCCAGCCACGCGGTCGACCCGTAGCGCGCGTCCTCACCGGTGGCGTCCTGAGACCGGATCCGTGGGATGTTGAGAGGGTCGAACTCAGTGCAGTACGGAGACGGGGCCGGACCGGCACCGACCAGGAGCACGCCCCGGTAGTCGTAGGTGACACCATCTGCCGCACCGCGCATGGCCAGTTCCTGTGGTTGCGGAGATGCACCGAAGGGCAACGCGATGCTGGTTACGCGATACCCGGGCAACGCCTGCTGGA
>DASYMV010000258.1:0-1828 GCA_036008865.1 Pseudonocardiaceae bacterium
CATCGACGCCGGACGTCGCCCTGGTCATGCATGTCGCGTGTGCGCCGGCCGTCTCTGCCCTGCGACGCGCCGGGGTCCCCGTGGTCGTCTACCTCCACGCCGACGAGGTGCCGGCCTACCCCCGCTTGACGCGTTCCGCTCTGCGCAACGCCGCCTCAGCCATCGCGGTGAGCGGCTACACGCGCGACCTTGCGCTTCGCGTAGCCGGCTCCGCAACGGCGATCGACGTCATCCCCCCCGGCGTCGATCTGCCGGCGTTGAAACCGCGGGTGGATCATCGAGCCCGGACGGTCGTCACGGTGGCGCGCCTCACCGACGAGTACAAGGGCCACGACGTGGTGCTGGAGGCGTTCTCGCGAGTGACCGCCGCCGTGGACGGTGCGCGCTGGGTCATCGTCGGGGACGGGCCGCTTCGCTCGCAACTCGAAGAGCGGGCGCAGGCGCTCGGCATCGCGGACGTCGTGCACTTCACCGGGCGGGTCGATGACCGGGAGCGCGACCGCCTGTTGCGGGACGCCGCCGTGTTCGTCATGCCCAGCCGGCTCGCGGACAGCGGCACAGGCGGTGAGGGCTTCGGCATCGCCTACCTCGAGGCCGCAGCGCACGGCGTCCCGGCCGTCGGCGGCTGCGTCGGCGGCGCACCCGACGCCATCGTCCACCGTGAGACGGGGCTGCTCGTGGATCCTCAGGACGAGCATGCGGTGGGCGACGCGATCATCGAGCTCTTGCGAGATGAGCCGTTGCGCACCCGGCTCGGGGTTCGTGCCCGCCAGCGTGCGGAGCAGTTCAGTTGGCCGGTCGTCGCAGGAAGAGTCGAGAAGGTGCTCGGCCGTGTGCAACGCGAGCAGGCGGGTACGTGACGTCGCCGCCGTATGCCCCGGCGCCGGCCGACGTGCAGCGCGTGCTGCTGCTGAGCCACACGGGGCTGATCAGCGGGGCGGAGCGCGCATTGCTGGACCTCGTCTGCCACCTCCCGCCGACGGTGCAGGCCATGGTGCTCGCGCCTGAGGGGCCGCTGTCAACGTTGTTGCGCGAGCGCGGCATCCGATCTCTCGAGGTGCAGGGCACGGCGGCCAGCCTGCGACTGCATCCCACGCAGACCCCGAAGGGCGTCATGGAGCTGGTGTCCTCCGCGGTCGAGCTCCGCACGGCGGCCTTCCGCACTCGATCGCACGTGGTGCACGCGAACTCCCTCAGAGCCGGGATCATCGCCGTGATCGCTCGAGCGATAGGCGGACCTCGCGTCATCACCCACATCCACGACGCGTTGCCGCACGATCATGTTGCTCATGCAGTCGCGGCACTGCTGGCGCGCGGATCCTCGGCGCTCATCGCGGTGTCGCAGTTCGCCCGTGCACGGTTCCTCGAGGCAGCCGGCGGCGACTATCCGGTGACGGTGCTGCCAAACCCTGTGGACCTCGACCGGTTCACAGGACCATCCAGGGATCGTCCGGCGTTGCGCCGGGAACTCCGGCTGCCTCCGACGGCACCCGTGATCGGGGTCATCGGGCAGATAACGCCGTGGAAGGGCCAGCACACGGCCATCGCGGCGTTGGCGACCTTGCGCGCCTCAGCACCGGATGCGCGGTTGCTGATCGTGGGCGAGACCAAGTTCGTCAGCCCCTCCACGCGCTACGACAACCTGCGGTACGAGCGGGAACTGCGGGCGCTCATCTCGCATTTCGGGCTGGAAGACGCTGTGGAGTTCTGGGGCGAGCGGGAGGACATACCGTCCATTCTCTGTGCGCTCGACGCGCTGCTCGTGCCATCGGACGGGGAACCCCTCGGACGGTCGGTCCTCGAGGCGATGGCGAGCGGCACGCCGGTC
>DASYMV010000259.1:0-3697 GCA_036008865.1 Pseudonocardiaceae bacterium
GGGTCCGATCCTGCGTTCCGCGGGCCTTCCGTGGGACCTGCGCAAGATCGAGCCGTACTGCGGCTACGAGGGCTACGAGTTCGACGTGCCGACGTCCAACGCGGCGGACAGCTACGCGCGCTACCTGATGCGGGTGGAGGAGATCCACCAGTCCCTGCGGATCGTCCGGCAGACGCTGGACAAGCTGCAGCCCGGACCGGTCATGGTGGAGAACGCCAAGATCGCCTGGCCCGCACAGCTCACGATCGGCCCGGACGGCATGGGCAACTCCCTCGAGTACGTCCGCAAGATCATGAGCCAGTCGATGGAGTCCTTGATCCACCACTTCAAGCTGGTGACCGAGGGCTTCGAGGTCCCCGCCGGCCAGGTGTACGTGCCGATCGAGTCGCCGCGCGGCGAACTCGGCTACCACCTGGTCTCCGACGGCGGCACGCGCCCGATGCGCGTGCACGTCCGGGAACCCAGTTTCGTGAACCTGCAGTCGATGCCGGCCATGTGCGAGGGCGGCATGATCGCTGACGTGATCGCCAGCGTGGCATCAATCGACCCGGTGATGGGTGGGTGTGACCGGTGACGACCTCCGAAGAAGTGCTCGCGGCATCGACGCTGGACCAGGCGGAGACCGAGCGCCTGGCGAACGAGTCCGCTGTGGACACGAGCGTTTTCGGCCAGGACATCGTGGACAAGGCGCGCCGGCTCGTCGCGCGCTACCCGCAGGCGCGCTCGGCGCTGCTGCCGATGCTGCATCTGGTGCAGTCGGTGCAGGGCCACGTGAGCCAGGCCGGGATCGCGTTCTGCGCGGCGCAGCTGAACCTCACCGCGGCCGAGGTCAGCGCCGTGGCGACGTTCTACACGATGTACAAGCGCCGTCCCTGCGGTGAACACCTCGTCAGCGTGTGCACGAACACGCTGTGCGCGACGCTCGGCGGAGACGACATCTACGCGAAGCTGCGCGAGCACCTCGGCACCGACGGCAAGCCGCTGGGTCACGAGGAGACCTCCGGTGAGCCCGGCACGCCGGGCTCGATCACCCTGGAGCACGCCGAGTGCCTCGCCGCGTGCGACCTCGGCCCGGTGCTGCAGGTCAACTACGAGTTCTACGACAACCAGACGCCGGAGACGGCGCTGCAGCTCGTGAAGTCCTTGCAGGCGGGGGAGAGGCCCGCGCCGACCAGAGGTGCACCGCTGACCGACTTCCGGCAGGCCGAGTTGCAGCTGGCCGGGTTCTTCGACGGCCGCGAGGCGGACCTCGACGGCCCGTCGGCCGCGCCGGAGACCGTGCGCGGAGCCAGGATCGCCGCTGATCGGGGCTGGACGGCGCCGTCGATGCCGGACGACGCGGAGTTCCCGCCCGTGCCGGAAAAGAAGTAGGGGGAAGGCGCAATGGTGGACAGCTTGACTCCGGTCCTCACGAAGCGCTGGCTCTCGCCGCGCTCGTGGACGCTCAAGACCTACGAGCAGCTCGAGGGCTATACGGCCTTGCGCAAAGCGCTCACGGCGCACCCGGACCAGATCATCCAGCAGTGCAAGGACTCCGGTCTGCGCGGCCGCGGTGGCGCGGGCTTCCCCACAGGCATGAAGTGGGGCTTCATCCCGCAGAACGACGGCAAGCCGCACTACCTGGTGATCAACGCCGACGAGGGCGAACCGGGCACGTGCAAGGACATCCCGCTGATGATGGCGGACCCGCACTCGCTCGTCGAAGGCATCATCATCACCGCGTACGCGATCCGGGCGAACTTCGCCGCGATCTACGTGCGCGGTGAGGTGCTGCACTGCATCCGCAGGCTGAACGCCGCCGTGCAGGAGGCCTACGCGTACGGCTACCTCGGCAGGGACATCCTCGGCAGCGGGTTCGACCTCGACGTCGTGGTGCACGCCGGCGCGGGCGCGTACATCTGCGGCGAGGAGACCGCGCTCCTCGACTCGCTCGAGGGCAAGCGCGGTCAGCCCCGGCTGAAGCCGCCGTTCCCCGCCACGGCCGGCCTCTACGCCTCGCCGACGGTGGTCAACAACGTCGAGACCATCGCGAGCGTGCCGTACATCGTCAACGGCGGCTCGGACTGGTTCCGCACGATGGGGCGCGAGCGCTCACCGGGCCCGAAGATCTACTCGCTGTCCGGTCACGTGGCCAATCCCGGTCAGTACGAGGCGCCGATGGGCACAACGCTGCGCGAACTGCTGGAGCTCGCTGGCGGCATGAAGGACGGCATCCCGCTGAAGTTCTGGACGCCGGGCGGTTCCTCCACACCGCTGTTCACCGCTGAGCACCTCGATGTGCCCCTGGACTTCGAGGGCGCGGCCGAGGCCGGCTCGATGCTCGGCACCACCGCCCTGCAGATCTTCAACGAGACGGTGTCCGTGCCCTGGGCGGTCATGAAGTGGACCGAGTTCTACAAGCACGAGTCGTGCGGCAAGTGCACGCCGTGCCGTGAGGGCACCTACTGGCTCGTCCAGATCCTGCAGCGCATGGTGCGCGGGGAGGGCACGCCCAGCGACATCGACACGTTGCTCGACGTCTGCGACAACATCCTCGGCCGCTCGTTCTGCGCGCTCGGTGACGGTGCGGTCAGCCCGATCACCAGTGGCATCAAGTACTTCAAGGACGAGTTCCTCGCGCTGTGCGAGTCGAACGCGGCCAAGAACAACACCGCACCGGCGTTGGCAGGAGCGCACTGATGACCCTGGCCCCAGAGAAGTCCAGCGAGGTCGTGGTCCCCGAGGGCCACGTCAAGCTCGTGATCGACGGCGTGGAGGTCGTCGCCCCCAAGGGCGAGTTGCTGATCCGCACCGCCGAGCGGCTCGGCATCGTGGTTCCCCGCTTCTGCGACCACCCGCTGCTGGACCCGGCAGGCGCCTGTCGCCAGTGCCTCGTCGAGGTCGAGATGGGCGGCAGGCCCATGCCGAAGCCGCAGGCCTCCTGCACGATGACCGTCGCCGATGGCATGGTCGTCAGGACCCAGCTGACCTCGCCGGTGGCGGACAAGGCCCAGCAGGGTGTGATGGAGTTGCTGCTCATCAACCACCCGCTGGACTGCCCGATCTGCGACAAGGGCGGAGAGTGCCCGCTGCAGAACCAGGCGCTCAAGCACGGACGCGCGGACTCCCGCTTCCACGAGCACAAGCGGACGTTCCCCAAGCCGCTGCCGATCTCCACCCAGGTGCTGCTCGACCGCGAGCGCTGCGTGCTGTGCCAGCGCTGCACGCGCTTCTCCGCCCAGATCGCCGGTGACCCGTTCATCGAGTTGCTCGAGCGCGGTTCGCAGCAGCAGATCGGTGTGGCGCAGGAGAAGCCGTTCCAGTCGTACTTCTCCGGCAACACCATCCAGATCTGCCCGGTCGGTGCGCTGACCAGTGCGGCGTACCGGTTCCGCGCCCGCCCGTTCGACCTGGTCTCGACGCCGGGCGTGTGCGAGCACTGCTCGTCGGGCTGCGCGGTGCGCACGGACTGGCGGCGCGGCAAGGTTCAGCGCAGGCTCGCCGGTGACTCGCCGGAGGTCAACGAGGAGTGGACCTGCGACAAGGGCCGCTTCGCGTTCCGGTACGCCCAGGCCGAGGACCGGATCCGCCGCCCACGCGTCCGCAACGCCGAGACGGGCGAGCTGGAGGAGGCGTCGTGGACGGACGCGCTGCGGGCCGCCGCGCAGGGGCTCGCCAAGGCACGGGACGGCAGGGGCGTCGGGGTGCTGCCCGGCGG
>DASYMV010000260.1:0-2268 GCA_036008865.1 Pseudonocardiaceae bacterium
GGCCCCGCACCGACAGGTGCGGGGCCGCTTCGTTCGTACTGCACTCGTACGTGGTTGTGCGGCGCTGATCAGGGGGTCGGGTCGCGATAGGACAGCGGCTCGTCGACGTCCACCGCGGAGATTCCCTCGAGGGTGGTCGCCTTGTCCACGGCGTCGAGGGGAACGGACACGCGCACGTAGTCGACCGACGTGTCGGTCGCCTCGATCACGCCGCCGAGGTCGCGCAGCGCCGCCGCGGTCCGCTCCGCGGTGCCCTTCTGAGTGGACACGATCAACACCACGCTGCTCCAGCGGGCCTTGCGGGCCTGCGCCAGCAGTTCACGGCCGTGCGGACTGATCTTGGGCATCGACGCCTCCGGTGTGACCGACACGAGAGCGGGAGCGGTCGGCGACGAGGCCGACCCGATCGGCGGCGTGGCCCCGTGCGTGGAGTTGCTCCCGCAACCCGCGAGCAGCGCACACACCCCGATCGCCAGAGCGAGCTTCCTGGTCACCACCGCCGGCGCACCTCCCGTCCACATCCTCACACGCTGGACGGGACGGGAGGATCTTCCGGTTGCATCAGAACGGTGTCAGCGTGACGGTGAACGACGTCGGCGCGGTGTCCTGCACGTAGGAGGCGAAGTCGGCGACGTCGTCGAACGCGAAGCCGTAGGCCTTGCCGTCCACCGTGTTCTCGTGCAGCACCTTCGAGTAGTGGTTGGTGATCGGCTGCCGGTAGAACGTCGACGGGTCGGTGGTCGGCTGCGAGGTGTTGCTCACCAGCGTCGACCGGTTGAACCCCGCGCCCAGCACCGCCGCCACCGGACCGCTGATCCCGTCGTTCGGGGCCGCGAGGGCGCCGTCGCAGAACAGCACGTCGCGGGTGCTGGGCTTGGAGAACGAACGCACCCCGCCGCTGAAGGCGAGCGTGTTCCCGCTGACTCGGCCGGTGAACGTGCCGGTGTTGGTCGTGACGGTCAGGTTCGTCGACTGGTACTTCGCCCACACCTGGTCGACGTAGGAGTCGAAGTAGGACGAGGAGAACAGCCCCGCGTCCAGCCCGTGTCCAGGTGCGATCACCCGCAGCCCGTCGCCGACCACGAGCCGGGAGAACTCCGGGACGGCCGCGATGCCGGAGAAGATCCGGCTCCGCGCGCCGGAGGCCAGCGCGCCCGTCGTCTGGTTCTTCGCGCCGGTCAGGTTGATCGCCAGCGGGATGCTGAACTGGTCGACCATGGTGGTGTTGCAGAACATCCCGGCGCCGTTGAACGTGAACTCCGTGAAGTCGTGGAGGATCGGGTAGTTCGGATCGCTGGACACCCATCCGGCCGGGTACTGCAGAGCCGGACGGCCCGCGCCGTCGACGACGGCCCTGATCTTCAGCTTGCTGCCGATGGAGAAGTACACGCGACCGGACATGTTCGGCAGGTTGACCGTCGTGTTCCCGCTGCTGTGCAACGGGATCGCGTAGTCGGTGAACCCGTCCGGCCCGTTGTCGGCCAGGGACACCGGGACGAGCGCGCCGCTCGCGTTGACGTAGCACTGCCGTCCGGTCGCGAGGTCGACACCCACGACGTACACCCAGATCGCGCTGCTGGGGTGGGCTGCGGTGTTGTTCACGACGGTCATCGGCAGGTTCGTGGCGGCTTGCGCGTTGGACGCGAGGAACGGGGCGCTCGCGAGCGCGGCGGAGACACCGCCGAGGAACGACCTTCTGCTGATCACGGGATTCCCTTCTGACGTCACGTCGATGTGGCGGCAGCACCACTAAGGTGAGAGCGCTCTCACACCCAACATGCCGGGTCATGTCCCGTGGGGCAATAGTCCGTTCGGCGGTGCTGCTGGACCGTTCGGAGCGCACGTTCGAAGATGTTGCGCTGTTCCTGACGTGGCGAGTGGTCGAGCACGGCGAACACCACTTGGGAGAACCGGTTCGCGTACGGGCCTCGCAGGTGGTCGCGGAACACTCCCGCGACGGTCTCCGCGTCGTTGCCGAAGACGCCGCACCCCCAAGCGCCGAGCACCTTGCCCGCGCGAATCCGCAGCACGTCCGCGATGCGGTCGCGCTCCTCCTGCGGCAGCGACCGCGCCCGTTCCGCGTTCGGCGCCGCCGCGGTCAGGAAGGAGACCCGGTACGGATTTTCGAGCAGATTCGCGTCGTCGTCGCGGAAGACCGGCACGCCGGGCGAATGGATGATCCGGTCGGTGTCCGGGGCGATCGCGGTGCGGGTCTCTCGGCTCACACCTGCATCATCCCGCGGCTAGTTGCTGCTGGGGCCGCCGAAG